>NZ_JAXGFQ010000024.1:0-48183 GCF_051020825.1 Moorella naiadis (nom. illeg.) | reverse complement strand
GGCCCGGTTGAAGCAAATCCTTGCGACGCGTGAGGATCGCAAGGCGTCCCGCGGTTCTTCTATCTCCTATCTGGGCCATACTTACCAACTGGTGGATACTAAGGGCGCTGTCGTTCCTTTGCAGCCACGGTCGACTGTTGAGGTGCTTACGCATCTGGATGGTTCTTTTAGCGCCCTCTACGGTGGTAATTACTTCGCACTGCAGGAGTTTACCCCGGCTCTCCCGGTGAGGGCTGAACAACCTAAAAAGGCTCCTGCCAGTAAGGCCCACAAGCCGGCCCCGGACCATCCCTGGCGCCGGATACCTATTAACCAGACCAAAAAAGCGATGCCTTTATCTGTGGATAATTCCTTGCCCCTTTCTCAAGGAGGGTGACATTTTCTCTGTCCCTTTAAGGTGTTTTTATAGTGACATTTTCATTGTCCCTTGACACTCTTTTTCATCTTGCGACTTGCATTTTGTTCTCCCATATTTTATACTGGTACTAACCAGCATACCTGAAAGGGGGATAATTAGTGAAGGAAATTTTCGTTAACCTCAAGCGCTTTGAAGTCCCGCAAAGCCTGGGGGGTATATGCCCGCTCGATAATCCTAAAAAATGGATTGAATGGGTGATGGAGGAAAGTATAAGATACGGGCTGGGGAAACTGCCCGACATAAGGGTTACCTACCTTTTACCCGAAGCCCTGATTATCAGCGCTCTGGAAAAACTGGCTTCCTATCCGGCGGGCGAGGTGCAAAACCTGCAGATCGGCTGCCAGGGGGTTTTCCGGGAAGATGTCACTCCCGGCGGTAACTTTGGCGCCTTCACCACCAACCTGCCGGCAGCTGCCGCCAAAAATTTGGGTTGTACCTGGTCGATCATCGGCCATTCCGAAGAGCGCCGGGATAAGCTGGGGATTATCGAGCGTTATGATCCTTCTTGTAATGCCAGTGTAATAGCCCGAACTAAAGCGATGCAGGCTTTAAACAGCATCATTAACGAAGAAGTTAGCTGCGCCCTCGAGGCCGGATTAAATGTTTTGCTGTGTGTCGGTGAAACAGCAGCCGAAAAAGGAGACGGAAGCTTCACCGAGCAAAAACCGCGGGTTGAAGCCGTCTTGAAATCGCAGCTGGAAATTGGCTTAAAGGGTATTAAAGGTAAAACAGGTAACCAAACTATCGTCATCGGCTATGAACCTGTATGGGCCATCGGGCCTGGTAAGACGCCTCCGGATAGAGAGTATATAGCCTTTGTATCCGCCTATATAAAAGCGGTAGTCAAGGAAAAATATAATTTTGACCCCGTCGTTGTCTATGGCGGTGGCTTGAAAGAGGAAAACGCCGGCATGATAGCGGGAATTGAAACTATAGGTGGGGGCCTGGTGGCTCTGACCAGGTTCACCGGCGATATTGGGTTTGATCCGGAAGGATTAAGAAATATCATTGCCAAATACGCAGCCTAATCTTTAAAAAGCAGGGCGCCAGGCCAGGTTCTATGCAGATAAGGTTTTACCTGGGATATGAAGGCAACCATGTAATTAAATATTACTTTATCATCACTTTGTTCATAAAACGGAGTGGAAGCGGAGGAAAAGCGGAGAGAAGGCAAAATGCTTGTTAAGTTTCATTTAACTTATAACCTGGGCATCTATACTCCATTTGCCGGCAGCGAGCGACCTGGCCCACCCAGTTAAGACGCCCTGGACGAAACCGGAAAACTGGCAATAACCATAGCATAATAGAAAGCTATTTTACAATTAAGCGCCTGCATGTAGCACCAACAGCAGGTTAAAATGGTAAAGCAAATTATTTTAGGGTAGAAAGGAGCTATCCCCAGTGCAGGAAGTCCTGTTAGAATACGGCGATGCCAAAATGCCCGTTGAGGTGCCGGATACGGCCACCATCTTCCAAGTAGGCCGGGATAACGTCGACCCGCCGGCAGTCGACCCCTAT
This sequence comes from Moorella naiadis (nom. illeg.), assembly GCF_051020825.1. Taxonomy (NCBI): domain Bacteria; kingdom Bacillati; phylum Bacillota; class Clostridia; order Neomoorellales; family Neomoorellaceae; genus Neomoorella; species Moorella naiadis (nom. illeg.). The sequence continues at coordinate 46,247 of NZ_JAXGFQ010000024.1, read as the reverse complement.
GCAGCCACCCGCCAGGCCCTGGCCAATCCATTAGGCATGCCCCCCTTTAGCCAGCTGGTGAAAAAGGGCAGTAAAGTCGTCATCGCCTTCCCCGACCGGGTGAAAGGTGGCGCCCACGCATTAGCTCACCGGCGGGTATGTATCCCTATTATCGTTGAGGAACTGAAGAAAGCCGGCGTCGAGGATAAGGACATCAAGCTCATTTGCGCCATGGGCCTGCACCGCAAGAATACCAAAGAGGAACTCTACTGGTACCTGGGCCGGGAGATCGTCGATGCCTTCTGGCCGGACCGCCTGGCGATGCACGACGCCGAAGACCCCGAGGGCATCGTTGAGTATGGCTATGATGATATGGGTAACGTGGTCAACGTCAACCGCGATGTGGCCGAAGCCGACCTGGCCGTCATGATCGGCCACGTCCAGGGCAACCCCTACGGTGGTTATAGCGGCGGCTACAAGATGTGCGTCACCGGCGTTACCACCTGGCGCTCTATCCGCTGCCACCACTGCCCGGACACCATGCACCGCGCCGACTTTATCCCCGTCAATACCGGCAAAAGCCTGATGCGCCGCCAGTTCGATTCCATCGGCCAGGCCATTGAAAAGGGTATGGGCAAGAAGTTCTTCTGCGTCGATGCCGTTACCGATACCAATTCCCAGGTTCTGGGTGTTTACGCCGGTGCCGCCAAAGAAGTCCAGGAAGCCAGTTGGCAGCTGGCGGAAAAGCGGACCAACGTCTACCTGGACATCAAGGATAAATTCGATATCATGGTTTTCGGTGAACCCCGGACTTTTCATTACGGTCCCGGCATGGGCACCAACCCTATCCTCATGCTCCAGGCCATCGGCGCCAACTTGGCCCGCAACTTTGACGTCTTTAACGACGGCGGCGTCATCATCGCCCCCTCCCTGTGTGACGGCTGGTTCAATGACGAGTGGTTCCCCTCTTACCGCAAGGTATTCCATAAACTCCAGGAAGTAGCCGACTTTGCGGAAGCTGTACGCTTTGAGGACGAGATCGCCCACGACCCGGAGGATATTTTTAAATACCGCTACGCCTACGCCTACCATCCCTTCCACGCCCTCTCCATGGTATCCATGGGAGGGGTAGCCTTGAAGCACACCAGCGCCGTTTTCATTCCCGGTGCCAGGAAACCCGGTTACGCCCGCGCCATGGGCTGCATACCCACTAATACCTTTGCCGACGCCTTAAAGCAGGCGGAAAAATACGTGGGTAAAAACCCACGCATCCTGGTACTACCGGAAAGCTTCCTAAAGGTTTCAGTACACTTGAAGCGCAAATAACTCCAGCGGCATACTGCTGAAGGGACCTCAACAGGAAGTAATCTTCCGCGGCATTACTCCATACTTCAATGGCTATTTTATAAACCAAACTACAGCTAAAGTGAGACGCTGTAAATGAGAAATTGGCGTAGCCAATTTCCGCAAGTAACCCACCTCTCACCTCCCACATCCCATTAAGGGGGCTTCGCTCGTGCTCTATCCCGGCAGCGCTAAACCCTTATATGAACAACTGAAGGACATCCTCAAGCAGAAAATCACTGCCGGGGAATTGCAGCCCGGGGCAGCCCTGCCCGGCGAAAGACACTTAATGGATACCTACGGTGTCAGCCGGGTGACGGTACGGCAAGCTATTGCCGAACTGGTCAACGAAGGTTTATTATACCGCCATCATGGCAAGGGCACCTTTGTCGCCCCCCAGCGTATCGAGCGGCCCCTGGCCCGGCTTCTAGGGGTAGCCGAGGAGTTGACCCTGGAAGGGATGGAAGTGAAAATCCAGGTTCTCCAAAAAGGCTTCCAGGAAGCTACACCCGAAATCCGTCGGGAACTCCAGCTATCAGAAGATGAAGCTGTATTTGGCGTCACCAGATTGATAACCACAACCGGACAGCCTTTATTGCTGGACGCCAGCTATTTTCCTCCGGCTATCGGCCGGTTAATCCAGAATATGGATCTATCTAAGGACCTGATCTATACCCAGCTAGAACTGTATGGTTATAAAATCAGCAACGGCCGGCAGCGCATCAGCGTCGACCGCGCTTCACAGGAAGAAGCCCAGTACCTGCAGTGCCGGTCTGGCAGCCCCATCCTGGTCGTTAAGCGCACCACCTACGTTGAAGGGGGGTTGCCTATTGATTATTCCCGCGCTATTTACCGGGGAGATCGTTATGAGTACCATGTCGATCTGCAAAGGCACCCTCATAAATAATTCTCCGGGTAACGCTTAAATGTTCCTCCGGGATTCGGCTGCCCGCACCAGAAAATACGCCTTCCACCTGGCGGCAGAGGCTTCTGTCATGAAAACGGATATGCTACCTTTTCGTCCTTGTTATATATCCCTTGGGCAGCACAGGCAGCTTGCAGAAATAAGCGTTAGGGAGGTTTTACGTTGTTCAGTTTTTCCCTGATCCTTTTAATTTTCGCCGGTTCAGTTCTGGCCGGGCTGGTAGGATCCCTGCTGGGCCTGGGGGGCGGGATAATTATCATTCCCATTCTCACCCTGCTCCTCAATATTGACATCCGTTACGCCATCGGCGCCAGCATCGTCTCGGTCATCGCCACCTCCAGCGGTGCGGCGGCGGCTTATATCCGCGACCGCATTACCAATATCCGCATCGGCATGTTCCTGGAGATGGCCACCACCACCGGCGCCATTACCGGAGCCTATCTAGGCGGCTTAATCAGCCCCCGCGTCCTATATATCATTTTTGCCGTCGTCCTGGGCTATTCCACCCTGGCTATGTTTAAAAGGCGTAATGTTGAACTGCCGGAAGGGGTCGAAGCCCACCCCTTGGCGAAAAAACTCAACCTGGAGGGCAGCTACTACGACCAGGTCTTGAACCGGCCGGTGGCCTATACCTCGACCGGGGTTTATGAGGGGTTTGGCGTCATGTACGGCGCCGGCGTCATTTCCGGCCTGCTGGGCATTGGCAGCGGCATCTTTAAGGTCATGGCCATGGATATGTTTATGAAGCTACCCATGAAGGTCTCCACTGCCACGAGCAATTTCATGATCGGGGTCACCGCCGCCGCCAGTGCCGGCATCTATTTCACCCGAGGGGACATTCACCCGGCTATTGCCGCGCCAGTCGCCCTGGGAGTAGTTACCGGTGCCACCCTGGGCACCCGCCTCATGGTCCGTTTGCGCAATACCACCCTGCGGAAGATCTTTGTCCCGGTCCTGCTCTATGTATCTTTGCAGATGTTGATTAAAGGGTTGAGGTGAGTTGGATGGAAGCCAACCTGCAAAAAAAACCGGCCGGGGAGCCCCGGGCCGTCGTCGTCGAAGACTTCATCAGCCGCTCGCTGCGCTGGGGGGTTATTATCAGTTCCCTCGTAATTGCCGCCGGTGTCATCCTGTACGTAATCACCGGCAGCAGCGGCTATCCGGGCGATATCTTCCCGGCCAGCATCCCCCAGGTTCTGGCCGGGCTGGCAGACCTGAAGCCTTATGCCATTATAGACTTGGGGTTACTGCTCCTTATTGCCACCCCAATTTTTAGGGTGGCCGCCTCAATTATCGCTTTTATCGTTGATCGCGACCGGCCCTATGTCCTGATTACCTCTTATGTGCTGGCCATGTTGATTTTAAGCCTGCTGCTTGGTAAAGCGGAGTAACTCATAATATAGCCCCGGCAGGTTTTGAGCCCGCCGGGGTTACACCCAACTGGAGCTTTGAAACATAACCATTGCTTTTCATGCGGGTATATGATACTATAACATTGTGTATGGTAATTTCTGTATAAAAGAAAATGGGTGCTAATTACGCTGGAGGCGATAGCTTATGGCTCCCAACAGAAAAGCTTTAGATATTGTTAAATCGTACGCAGATATTTTGAGAAAAAGAAACCTCCCTGTGAAATCAGTTATTCTATTTGGTTCCCAGGCTAGAGGCGATTATGAACCCGACTCAGATATTGATGTCCTTGTGGTCGCTGAAAAACTCGACAGAAAAATCCGTGCCACCATCATCGACGAAGCTTACGAAATTAGCTTGCAGGAAGATATCCCGTTAATCGCCCTGGCATATGATCTCCAGGAATTTCAATCTCCTTTATTCCGGGCAGGACCTTTTTACCAGAATATAAACCTGGAAGGGATTAATGTTCTATGAGTGATATAGAACTAAAAATGCTATTTGCTCGGACCAAAATGGAAAAGGCATGGGAAGCCTGGGATGAAGCTGAATGGGCTTTCAAAGGTGAAAAATACCCCAGCGCGGTTAATCGGATCTATTATGCTTTTTACCGTGCCTGCCTGGCCCTCCTTGCTTTCCAGCCTAAAATCCCCACTAAACATGCCGCAGTAATAGGTGAGGTTAACCGCGTCTATGTGAAAGAAGGGCTGCTACCCAGGGAAGTGGGGCGGTTTCTCCATGATCTGCAAACAGCCCGGGCGGAAGCTGATTACAAGGATAAAAGTTTTCCTTGGGAAGAAGTCCAGGAATATATCGAACAAGGGAAGAAATACCTGCAACAGCTTGACGAATTAGTTACTATGCTGATAGAAAACTCCCGATAAAAAAGTTGAAAGCTTCACTCTGGACCTCAGATGCCGAACGGTTGCTACACACGTAATATAGCCCCATTGATAACTACTCTACCTTTGTTATAGGCCTTCATCCCGCTACTCTATATTATTCGCTCTCCCCCTTCCTAAAAACTTCCTCCAATGCCCGTTTTAACATCTCCTGCAGGGGCGCCCCATTATAATCATCCTTATCATAATCCTTATCATAATCCCTATCTCCAGGTCCGACCCGGTGGACGGTAACCTGGGGGTAGGGCATATAGCCCTCTTCCTCCAGGGCGTGCAGGCATTGATAGGCAACATTCTCGGGGATTAAGAAATCCGTGGGGGTAATTTGTTCGAGGAGCCACCCCCGGGCCTGCAGCCAGGCCTGCACCTGGACGGCCTCCTCCGTGCTCCGGCAGCGTACCAGCGCCCCCCGCACGAGGGATATGGTGCCCATTTTGGCGGCCCATTCCTCCAGGGTGGCGCCGACGTTGGTGGGAAGTTCATATTTACTATGCTCCCGGAGGAACTTGACCATTTCCTCCGGCTGTCGGCCGGCAGTAAAGCCGCGGTAAAAGGATTTTTCGGTGAGATTGAAGATAAAGGTGCGGTCGGCACTCTTCAGATCCGCCAGGCCGCTGAGCAGTAAAAGCAGGGGCGGCGCCAGCTCCAGGGGGGCGATGATCTCATAATTGGGCTGCACAACAAAGGTGCCGACCTCCGGTAGAAAATGCTCCAGGACCTTTTTATAAAGATCAAGGGAGCCCTGAGCCGCATTCCTTTCTTCTGCATGGTTCTGGCGCAGAGCATCTCTACGCATAGCGTCAATATATGAACGGAAAATATCAGTAACCCTGATGGCGCCCGTTTCGAGATTACCGACCATCTCGATGGCTCCCACCCACAGGGCGCGCTGGAGAAAGTCCCTGGTATACTGCAGGTTATAGTTTAAATACTGCTTGATATATATCTTTTTGATCAGCCGGTAAAGCTCGGGCAGGGAGAGCCACTGATCCTCTTGCAACACCATCAGGGCCGTCATAACATGGGTCGGCCACAGCCACCTGGTGTCTTCAAAATCCCGCCCCAGCAGCCAGCCAACGAGGCTCAGCCATTGCTCAACCCGGGGGCGACGCAGCCAGACCCCGGCCTCTTTATCTAGATAGGCCAGACCATCTTCCTCTTTGATAAAACCCAGGCGCCAGCCCAGGGTTTCCAGCAACAGATAGCGCTCTTCATCCTGCGGATAGTGCTGTAGGAGCTGAATGTGCTTGCGCTCCCGTTTATAAAGGTTACCCGCCTGGGTGACCCTGATTTCCTGCTGCAGGATGCTAATAAGTAGGATCCAGAAATCGACCAGTAAAAAAAGGCCGTGGTTTGCCACCGGCCCTGCCGGCAACTCCCCTTCTTTAACCATCAAAGTAGCAGCCGTGTGGCGGTAAATAATCCCCCTTACCTCCAGGGGGATAAGATAATATTCCCGCGGCCCGCCGCCGTCGCTGGTAAAGAGGAGACCGTAGGCCAGCAAACGGTCGCGGATTTCCTTGGCTGAACCCTTACCAAAGGTTTTGTTAATCTGCTCGTGAATCCGGCTGACGTCCGCCGGCTGATCATTAAAAAGAATTGTTTGCAGCATGAACTGCCCTTGCGAGCCGGCCATTTCCCAGAGTTTTTCTCGATTGTCCGGTGAGCTATAAAAGGCCAGCAGGTCCTTAAGCAGCTCCTGGCGCTGGGCATTGGGTTTGAGCCGGATCAGTTTCTTATCCTTCACCAGGGGCCGGTTGAGGTTCAGGGCCAGGTTCCGCAGGAAAGAAAAGGGCGCCCCGGTCAGGATTTCCTGATAGCTGCCGATCATCTCCTGCTCCCCACCACCCTGGTCCGATATTGTCATCATAGCTTCCTCCCTACCTTCCCGCTTTCTGCCGCCAGGTGGCCAGATCGATTACCTTTGCTGCGGCGGGATGCTCCCGCCGGCGGCCCTGCGGTTCCGGCGCTGCTGCCGCGATGGTTTCCCCGGTGCTGGCTGTACCCTTATGCCGGCCCTTGCCCGGTGTCGCTTCCTGATACCCGGCCACGTCCTGACGGGCCGTCAGAGGATAAATCCTCTCCCGCTGGAGGTCCGGGCCCAAAATTTCATAACGGTAACCCTGCTCCGTCAAAAAAAGCTGCCGGTGCACGGCGAATTCCTGTTCCACCGTCTCCCTGGTGACCAGGGAATAAAAGCTGGCCGGAATGCCTCCCTTTTTAGGCCGCAAGATCCGCCCCAGGCGCTGGGCCTCCTCCTGGCGCGAGCCGAAGGTGCCCGATACCTGGATGGCGACGCTGGCCTCAGGCAGGTCAATGGCAAAGTTGGCCACCTTGGAAACTACCAGGCACTTTAAATCCCCCTGGCGGAAGGCCTGGTAGAGGCGTTCCCGCTCCCGGTTACTGGTCTTACCGGTAAGGAGGGGTACCCCCAGTCGCCCGGCCAGGCGCTCCAGCTGGTCCAGGTACTGGCCGATGACCAGAACCTGTTCGTTACCGTGGCTGGCGATGATGGCCTCGACCAGGGGGTCTTTGACGGGATTGGTGGCGGCGATCCGGTACTTATCCCGCTCCCCGGCGGTGGCGTAATCCATCCGTATTTCCGGCGGTAGGTTGAGCCGCACTTCGTAACAGGTGGCTTTGGCGATCCAGCCCTGGGCCTCCAGCTGTTTCCAGGGCAAATCGTATTTCTTGGGCCCGATCAAGGAAAAAACATCGTCCTCATGTTTGTCTTCCCGAACCAGGGTGGCCGTCAGGCCCAGGCGCCGGCGGGCCTGGAGTTCCGCCGTAATGCGAAAAATGGGAGCCGGCAACAGGTGGACCTCGTCGTAGATGATCAGGCCCCAGTCCTGCTGGTTGAAGAGGCTGAAGTTGGGGTAATCTACCCCTTTACGGCGGCGGTGGGTGATAATCTGGTAGGTGGCCACCGTGACGGGTTTGATCTCCTTTTTCTCCCCGGTGTACTCGCCCAGGACCTCCTCCGGCAGGTCCGTCTTATCCCGGATCTCCGCCAGCCACTGGCGGGCGGCCGTTACACTGGTCACCAGAATCAGGGTGTAACATTGGCACAAAGCCATAGCCGCCAGGCCGACGACGGTCTTACCGGCACCGCAGGGCAGGACGACCACCCCGCTGCCGCCCCGGGAGCTGCCCCCGGCGTAAAAGACCCGCGCCGCTTCCCGCTGGTAGGGCCGCAGGTTAAAGGCCTCCCCGCCCCAGGTCTTTGTCCTTAGGCTGAACTTTAATGGCGCCCCGGGTACATAGCCGGCCAGGTCTTCGACAGGGTAGCCGATTTTAATCAGGGCCTGCTTGACTGCCCCCCGCTGCCAGGGTTCAATGCGCAGGGTGCAGCTATCGCGGCGTTCCTTGATATACTCGCCGGTGCGCTTGTTATTGATGATCTCGGCGGCCACCGCCGGGTCAGATGTAACTAACTGTAGTTCGTTACCCTTGCTCACGAGTTTGACCTGCCCATAACGGCCGACGTACTCCCGGATATCGGTCACCACATTGGCCGGCAGGGAGTACTTGCTGTAAGCTGCCAGTACCTGGATGATGGTCGCGGCATCCAGCCCGCTGGCGGCGGCATTCCATAGGGAAAGGGGGGTCAGACGGTAGGTGTGGATATGCTCGGGGCTCTTGACCAGTTCGGCAAAACGGGCCAAGGCGTCCCGCGCCTCCGGGTAGACGGGGTTGTCCACTTCCAGGAGCAGGGTCCGGTCGCTCTGGACTACCAGGGGTTTTTCCGGCGCATTAGCCATAAGCTCGTTTAAACCTCCGGTAAAATTATTCTCTACCGTAGTTTAGATCAAAAAAAGCGGGTGGACAACCCCGTTTTATCACTCCACAATGACGCCGCTACCCGGCTGGGGGCGGTTACGGTCCAGCTCGACACGATACTTGTAGCGATCCGGCCGGTAGGCGTTAAGGGAGAGCTCCACTGCCCGGTCCCCGGCGTAGGCCACCCGTGTCATGATCAACAGGGGGGAACCAGTATTCACCTGCAGGTGTTCAGCTTCCTTCTTCCCGGCTCGCCCGGCGGAAATGGTCTGTTCAGCCCGCTCCAGGACCAGACCTAGCTTGTCTTCCACCAGTTCGTATAAACCGTGGTGTTCCAGGTCTTCGGCAGCCAGGCGGCCGCCGTATTCCAGGGGCCAGTAACTGCGCAGGTAGGTAATGGGCTGGCCGTTCATCTTCTGGACCTTTTCGATAAGGTACAGGGTCTCGTCGCCAAAGACCCGCAGTTCCGGCGTCCTTTGGAGCTCCTTTGCCGGGTCCTCCACCGGGCCGGTAAAGATAATGGTGGCGCTGGGCTCGTAACCGCGGGCCTTCATTTCCTCGAAAAAGCCGGTCAGCTTACCCAGGGTCTCTTCTACTGTTTCCCGCTTGACAAAGGTCCCCTTCCCCGGCTGGCGCGCCAGCAGGCCTTCATCTACCAGGGCCGCCACGGCCCGGCGCACCGTGATACTGCTGACGCCGTACTTTTCCATGAGCTGCTTATCGGTGGGAAAGAGATCCCCTACTCGGTACTGGCCCTCCTTGATGGCCCGGCGTAGCTCGCTGGTAATCTGGTAATGCAGAGGTATCGGTTTATTACGATCAATAGCCACAAAGTTCACCTACATTTTTATAAAGTTATACTGATATCCATTATAGCTATTTATTTATAATAAGACAATAGGCTGCTCGCCACCATACTGGCCTAACATCCCGAAAATTCGCTAAACCAGCACCGCCGTTACCCTGACGAATATCCGCAATCCGGATCAAAGCTGGAGAAAGGGCGGGCTGGAAGAACCATGCTTTTGGAGGCGCTCAATTCATGGTATAATGCTATTTGGTATGTTAGAAGCGGGTAGTGAGAGGTGGGAGGCTTGTCGAAACTGGTTGCGCCAGTTTCAGATTAAAGCTTACCGAACTCTCCTTTCTCCCGTTCGCTGGCGGCGGTATACCGTCATGAAGGGCTCCTCCCATATTATGTTCTCGCTGAGGGATACGTAGCCCCCATGGGTGTATCCCTTGTAATGCGATGTAAATGCGATGTAAATGCGATGTATAGGAAGGGAATAATAATGGTGACAACATTGAAGAAAAAAGGGCGGATTTTAACCGGGGATCGGCCGACGGGCAAACTGCACCTGGGCCATTATGTCGGCAGCCTGATTAACCGCGTGCGACTGCAGGATGAGTATGATACCTTTTTGATTATCGCCGACGTGCAGGCCCTGACTACCAACTTCGAGGAACCGGAAAAATTGGCCGGCGATGTCCGCGAGGTCGCCCTGGACTACCTGGCGGCGGGCATCGACCCGGAGAAAAGCACCATCTTTGTCCAGTCCTTGATCCCGGAGATCGCCGAGCTGACGGTCTTTTACTCCATGATCGTCACCGTCAATACCTTACGCCATAACCCGACCATCAAATCGGAGGCCGCCCAGCGGGGCTATATCGACATGACCTACGGCTTCCTGGGTTATCCGGTCAGCCAGACGGCGGATATCACCTTTTGCAAGGCCAACCTGGTGCCGGTAGGTGAGGACCAGCTACCCCATATTGAGCTGGCGCGGAAGATCGTCCGGCGATTCAATAGCCTCTATGGCCCGGTCCTGGTGGAGCCCGAGGCCCTGGTGGGGGAGGTACCGCGCCTGGTGGGCCTGGATGGAGCGGCCAAGATGAGCAAGTCCCTGGATAACGCCATCCACCTGGCCGACCCGCCGGAAGAGGTCGCGCGCCGGGTGAAAAACGCCGTCACCGACCCGGCCCGCATCCGCGCTACCGACCCGGGTCACCCTGATATCTGCACCGTTTTCGCCTACCACGGGGCCTTTAATAAGACGGTTATCCCGGAGATCGAGGAATCTTGCAAGAAAGGCGCCATCGGCTGCGTGGCCTGCAAAAAGCGTTTGACTGCCACCCTCAACGAATTGCTGGAGCCAATGCGGGAAAGAAGAGCCCGCTACGAGGCCAATCCTAAACTGGTGGATGAAATTCTTATGACGGGAACCGAACGGGCTCGTATAGTAGCCAGGGAAACCATCAGCCAGGTCCGGGAGGCCATGAAGATCAATTACTTCCCCGGCCGGTAGCTAGCAAGAAGCAGTCCCTCAGGACTGCTTCTTGATTCGACGGTGATAATCGCGGATGCCAGGATACTGCTCCCTTCATTCCCCTCAAATCCGCAGTACTACCAGCCTCTCCTCCGTCATCTCCTGGATAACGTAGCGCGGGCCTTCTTTGCCGGTGCCGCTCTCCTTGACGCCGCCGTAGGGCATGAGGTCGGCGCGGAAGGTGGAGACGTCGTTAATAATGACACTACCGTATTCCAGTTCCTGGGCGCAGCGGGTAGCCACATCCAGGGAATTAGTGAAGACCCCGGCCTGGAGGCCGTAACGGGAGTCGTTGGCCAGGGCGATGGCTGCCTCAATGGTATCGTAAGGGGCGATACTGAAAACCGGAGCAAAGAGTTCCTGGCGGCAGACCTTCATCGCTGGAGTTACGTCTGCCAGAATGGTGGGTTCCAGCCAGGCACCCCGGCGCCGGCCACCCACCAGCACCCGGGCGCCACCGGCCACAGCCTCGGCGATCCAGCTTGCCGCCCGCTGGGCTTCGGCCTCGCTGATCATGGGGCCGATGTCGGTGGCCGGATCCAGGGGATCGCCCAATTTGAGAGTCCGGGTTAAATCAACGGCCCGCCGGCAGAAGTCATCATAGACCTGTTGCTGGACGTAGACCCGCTGGACGGAGATGCAGAGCTGGCCGGCATTGGCGAAGGCGGAACGAGTGCAGGCCTCTACCGCCAGGTCCAGGTCGGCATCGCTGTGGACGATATTCGGTGAGTTGGAGCCCAGTTCCAGGGCCACGGGCCGGAAGCCGACGCTGTTTTTAAGCCGCAGACCCACCGCCGGGCTGCCGGTAAAGCTATAAAAGGCGATGCGCCCATCTTTAGCCAGGGCGTCACCGACCGCGGCCCCCGAACCCAGGACCATATTCAGATAACCGGCCGGCAAGCCGGCATCGGCCAGGGCTTGGCAGAGTTTGGCGCCGGTTATAGGGGTGGCGCTGGCCGGCTTATAAACCACAGCATTGCCGGCGGCCAGGGCCGGGCCGATCTTATGGCAGGAGAGGTTTAAGGGGGCGTTAAAGGGGGTGATGGCGCAGACCACCCCCCGGGGCACCCTGATAGTCCAGGCACGGCGGTTGGCGTTCCCGGGGGAACCCTCAACAGGGACAATCTCCCCCTGCAGGCGCTTGGCCTCCTCGGCCGCTACCAGCAGGGTTTGACTAGCCCTCCCGACCTCACCCCGGGCTTCCTTCAGGGTCTTACCCCCCTCCCGGCTGATGGTCAGGGCGAGGTCCTCCTGGCGTTCCAGCAGTAATTCGCTAGCCTTCTTTAATATTTCATAACGCCGGTAGGGCTCTATTTTTTCCCGCTGGAAAGCGGCCCGGGCTGCTGTCACGGCGGCGTCCACCTCCGCCGGCCCGGCCAGGCAATACTCCGCCAGGGGCTCACCGCTGGCTTTATTGATTACCGTCCCCTTTTGTTCCGTAGTTACCCATTCACCGTTGATAAATAAACGATAGACAGGCAGCATCTTGCACAGCCTCCTTCAAAATGAGATGTGGGAAGTGGGAGGTGAGAGGTGGGATTCCTGGAGAAACTGACTGCGCCAGTTTCAGATTAAAGCCCGCCCACCTTGCATTTTTCCCCGTTCGCTGGTGGAGTTTGTCCCCCTGCGGGGCTCTTCCAAAAAAATATAAAAATATGATTCTCTGGGTTATGCTTGTTTAAACATAGCGATCATTGTAAAGATGGGGGAAGGCAGCTTGCCTTCCCCCATATATAAAATATAAAAATGAGGGGAGGAGTAGTCCCACGCAGCCCGGCAACATATAGGCTCCCTGACTTTTTACGGTGAAAGGCTCATCAACCAAGCAGGCTGGCAGTTACCATTTACCGTTCTTTTTTTAGGCACCTACCTCCTGCCATAGTTCCGCCAGGCCTAGGGCGGCTAGTTTGGCCGCCGTCGGCAGGCCCTGGCGATCCCAGCCCATGAGGTCATAATACTCGTCCAGCATGGGGTCGAGTTCTACCAGGTGGCCCTGGCTGGGCCCGGTAGGCATCTTCTCTTTGAGCATCCGTGGCGGCAGGTAATCATCCTTACGGGCGAAACCCTCCCGCTGGTTAAAAAGGCGCTCCAGGTTGGTTATCTTCTCGCCGATGAGCATGGCCTGCTCCTCATCCAGGGCCAGGCCGGTCACGGCCCGGTACAATTCGATCTGCTCCTTTAACCCCAGGGCGAAGCGCATGGAGGAGCACAGGGAGAGGGAGTCGACGATGGCCAGCAGGAACTGGGTCTCCCGCACCAGGGCGGCCTTGCCCTTATACTCAAAGCGCTTACTGCCATCGCCGGCCGTCTCGGCGCCCATGGTAGGGGCGATCATGTGGTGGGCGCCCTTGGGGGAAATGGCGTAGGTCAAACCCATTCCTTTACAGCCCCGGGGCTCGTAGGTGGCAAACTCCTGGCCCTTGACCTGCATGGCCAGATCGGGAACCCCCAGCTGCTCCGCCGCCCTTTTCGAGCCCTCAGCCAGGAGGTCGCCGATGCCCTCCCGCCGGGCGATCTTCTCCACCAAAGCCACCAGGGCCTCGCCGTTGCCAAAGCGCAGGCTCAGGCCACCGGTATCCGCCGGGGTGATTATGCCTTTCTCATAGCACTCCATGGCCAGGGAGGCCACCGCCCCGGCGGACATGGTATCCAGACCATAAGTGTCACAGATTTCCACGGCCTTCACCAGGGCGGCCAAATCCGAGACGCCGCAGTTGGCTCCCAGGAGCCCCGTCGACTCGAACTCCGGCCCTTCGATCATGGTGCCGGCATAGGGACCGCCCCGGACATAACTCACCTTGCCGCAGGCGATGGGACAGGCATAGCAGGAGGAATGGCCGATGAAGATCTGCTCCGCCATGCTGGCGGCGTTGAGTTTATCCGCCGCTTCGAAATAACCGGTACTGAAGTTGTTGGTCCCCCAGTAGCCGACGCCGTTGGTACCGTCTACCATTTCCGGGGTGCCATAGTGGCGCCGGGCTTTGGCTTTAAGATTGCCGGCCAGGATGCCATAGACCTTTTCCGTCAGTGCCTCCAGGGCCGCCGGGTCGGCCACTTCCACGTCGCCGGTGCCCCGGACGGCGATAGCCTTCAGGTTTTTGGAACCCATGACCGCCCCGGCACCGCCGCGGCCGAACTCGCGGTGGTAATCGCTCTGGATGCAGGCGAAACGGCTCAATTTTTCCCCGGCCGGGCCGATACAGGCCAGCCGGATGGCGTCGTCCCTTAGTTCCGCGCGGATGGCGTCTTCCGTGGCGTGGGTGAGCTTACCCCACAGGTGGGAGGCGTCCTTTAGGGTAACCCGGTCGTCGTCAATCCACAGGTAGACGGGGTGGTCGGCGCGGCCTTCGATAATAATACCGTCATAACCGGCAAACTTCACCTCCGGGGCCAGGTGGCCGCCGCAGAGGGAGAAGGAATAGGTCCCCGTCAGGGGTGAACGGAAGGTGACGGTAATCTTGTTGGCACCCGGCGCCAGGGTGCCTTCCACCGGCCCGGTGAGAAAAATGAGCTTATTGTCCGGACCCAGGGGGTCGGTGTGGGGCTTTAGTTCCTTAAGCAACAGGTAGGCGCCGGCACCCCGGGCGCCGATGTAGCCGGCGAAGATATCTGCCGGTGTGGGCTCGGTGGTAATCCTCCCGGCAGTCAGGTCGACCCGCAGGATCTTCCCGGCCAGTCCTTTTAAAGCCATTATTGACATCCCCCTTCCCCGACGGCCCGGCGCTGGTGCTGCCCCCGGGCGCCGGCGGCCGCTGGCGGGCCTGCCTTAATTTTCTCGGCCAGCGTGGCGGCCACCGTTTCCACGTAGGCCGTCCGCTGGCCCCGGTCGGCCACGGCCAGGGGGACATACTCGATGGCCTGCTCCCGGCAGTGGGCTACGCACTGGGGGTCACCGCCGCAAAGGTCGCAAATGAGAACTACCTTTTTTTCCTTATCAATGGCCACGGCGCCGTAGGGGCAGGCCCGGATACAGCGCCGGCAGCCGATACATTTCTCCTCATTAACTACCACCGCTCCGGTGGCCGGGTCTTTGCTCAGGGCCCCCTCCCGGCAGGCGGCGATACAGGGACTCTGGGCGCACTGCATGCAGGTTACCGGGATGTTGAGGTACTTGGCGTGGACCCGGCTGACCCGCACCCGGGCCTTAGTGGGATTAACCCGGCCTTCGTGCTTCCAGGAGCACCACTGCTCGCAGATCCGGCAGCCGACGCAACGCTCGGGGTAGGTAACCAGGACGTTCATGATAAATCCCCCTTATAGGGCTCCCTAGATACCACACGTAAATGTATAAACTTATATTTTAGTATATTATACTAGCATACTCCTTGAAAAGCAAGGATAAAATGATCCATTTAAGTTAAGTTAAGTTAAGTTAAGTTAAACTAAAACCGGACAGGTGGAGTAAAGAAAGCCAGAAACTCCAGGCCCTCTTCTCCGCTCGTCGTCTGATGATCCTGCCCCGGAGGAATATATACTACCACCCCCGGGGCCAGGCTATAGACGTCCTCTCCTATCGTTACAACACCTGAACCTTGCAGGCAGTAGTAGACTTCCGTTGCAATGGTATGGTTATGGCGCGGACCAGTTACTCCAGGTCGATAGCTATACTGAGCCAAAGCCAGGGGTAAATCTGACTGACCGGTTGCATCCAACAAGATACGCACCTGGCGCTCGCCGTTGGCCAGAAGCACCGGTTTTACCTCATGGCTTATAACCTGTTTCCCATCCATAATACTCCTCCCCTTGCTCCCGATACTCCTGTCGATAAACCTCTTTGCAGCAAACCTAACCTCCTGTCCGAAAACTACATACAGGCTTTATAAAGGGCAATTATGTCCTCAAGGTTAGACTGGCGCGGGTTAGTGGTATGAATACCACTGGCCACGGCATCCTGAGCCATAGCTGGGATGCGCTCCTCAGTAACCCCTACCTGGGTCAATCCTGCCGGGATCCCGATCTGCCGGCTTAACTGATAAACCGCTTCTGGAGCTCTGGCCGCCGCCGCCATCAGGGATAAGCCGTCGACCACTTCGCCCATTACCCTGGCAACCTCGGCATACTTCCGCGGTGCGCCCGCCAGGCTGAACTCCATCACTCGTGGTAGAACTATAGCACAAGCTACGCCGTGATGGACATTAAAATGGCCTCCCAGGGGATGCGCCATGGCATGAACATTACCCAACCGGCCATTGGCAAAGGCGATGGCGGCCCAAACACAGGCATGCTGCATGGCTGCTGCCGCCTCCAAATTCTTGCGGTTGGCATAAAACTGCGGCAAGTACTCGGCAGTTAACTTGATGGCTTCCAGGGCCAGGGTATCCGTCAGAACCGTACCTGCGGTAGAGGTATAAGCTTCAATAGCGTGAGTCAAGGTATCCATACCAGTGGCGGCCGCTATATGAGGTGGTAATGAAACCAGCATCTCTGGGTCTAGCAGTGCCACCCGCGGTGCCAATAAAGGTGAGCGAATGGAGATCTTATAGTTACGCTGGACGTCAGTTATTACGGAACTAAAGGTGACTTCGGCTCCGGTTCCGGCGGCCGTAGGGATAGCAATTAGCGGCGGGATGGCGTTCGGAACCTTATCTGCCCCTTCATACTGGCTTAAGGGGGCCGGATTGGTGCTTAATAACCCGATGGCCTTGCCTGTATCAATAGAGCTGCCGCCGCCGACAGCCACCAGGGCATCACATTCTTCGGCTTTAAATAAATCATAACCCTGTTCGATAATTTCTATGGTTGGGTTGGTCTGGATGGCATCGAAAATTACTGTGGCCAAATCCGAGGCCCGCAGAGAATCAAGGACCCGGTCCAACAGGCCGGCTTTTATTATGCCGGCATCGGTACATAAAAAGACTTTATGGCCGTTTATTCTTTTAATTTCAATCCCTACGGTAGACGCTTTACCAGGGCCAAAGACAACCTGAGTAGGACAGACGAAATTAAAGCCTTTCATTATATTGTTAAGCATCCTTTTTGCCTCCCGCTTATTTTTACCACCACTTGATCATTTCTGTAACCGCTTCCCGGATACGTACAAATTCCGGATCAGCAAAATTACGGGGTCGTGGCAGATCAACCTTAAGCTCGCTTTTTATAGTAGTAGGTTTGGGCGTCAATACCAGGATCCGCTCGGCCACATAAACAGCTTCCTCAATATTGTGGGTCACAAATATTACAGTGCTCTTTAGTTCTCGCCAAATACGAATAACTTCATCTTCAAGATAATAACGCAATTTTATGTCGAGCTGACCATAAGGCTCATCCATAAGCAATAAATCAGGGTTCATTGCAAAGGCTCTGGCAATCACCACCCTTTGATCCATACTTGCCGATAGCTGGCGGGGATAATAGTGACGGAAAGCTTTTAAACCCACCAGTTCAACCACCTGGTCTACACGTCTCTTTATTTCATCCTCCGGTAGTTTTTTCACCTCCAATCCGAAGCGGATATTTTCTTCCACCGTCTTCCAGGGCATAGTTGAGGGCTCCTGAAAAACAAAGGAAAGGTTGTGCTTGCGCGGGTTAGCCGGTTCTCCATCGATAAAAATCTCGCCCCTGGTTGCCGGTATAAGTTTAGTTAAAACGTTAAGAAAGGTTGTTTTACCGCAACCGGTAGGGCCGACGATACATAAAAACTCCCCCTGGTGAACATCGAAAGAAATATCGTTAAGTACTAAAAGATCCCCGAAACTCTTTGTTAAATTCCTTACCTGAACCTTTGCTTTACGTTCCCTAACATCCATATCATAATCGCTCCTTCAGTTAGAGGGCCAGATCAGTCTGTGCTGCGATTTCCTGGCGTAACTCTAAAAACCTGGGGTCGGTATACTGGCGTGGCCTGGGCAAATTGAGGCTATACTCTGCTTTAACTGTAGCCGGACAACGGCTAAAAAGTATTATACGATCACCCAGGTATACGGCTTCTTCAATGTTATTGGTAACAAACACCACAGTTCGTTTTGCCTGCTCCCAAATACGTAAAACCTCGTCTTCCATTTGGTAACGGGTCTGGGCATCGAGATGACCAAAGGGCTCATCCATAAGTAATACTTCGGGATCGTTTGTGTAGGCCCGGGCAATACCAACCCTTTGTTTCATACCCCCGGACAGCTGGTGCGGGTAGGCCTTCTCAAAGCCCTCCAGTCCAACCAGTTTAATATAGTAAGCGGCTTTTTCCTCTCTTTCTTTTTTGCCCACGCCCTGGAGTTTGGGACCCATAGCTACGTTTTCCATAACCGTCTTCCACGGAAAGAGGGCAATACGCTGAAAGATCATGCCCCGTTTAGGGCTGGGGCCGACAACCGGTTCTCCCTCGAGTAGTATTTCGCCGGATGTTGGTGTTTCCAGTCCGGCCATAATATTGAGAAACGTTGTTTTGCCACACTGTCCAGGACCCAGGATTACTAGAAACTCATTTTCGGCTACTGTCAGGTTGATATTATTTAAGACCTCAGTTATAGTACCGTTCAGGCCAAAAAAAGATTTCGAAAGGTGACTGCAACTTATTTTATTTTTACTCGCTCCTTTATTAGTTAAATGGATATTTCCCGTTTCCAAGGACAGACCCACCTTTCAACATAACGTAGGGCCAGGGCAATTAAAGCACCTACAGCTCCGATGATTAACATTCCGGTAATAATCATGGCCGGGTTGCTCATATCCATTCCCAATAGAATCAGGTAGCCGACCCCTTCCTGGGCGCCCACCATCTCGGCTGCCAGGACACACATCCAGCTAAGGCTCAGGCCGTTCTGTAACCCAGCAAAAATAGCGGGTAACGCCGATGGTATGGCTACTTCCGTAAATAATTGCCGTTGGTTAGCACCTAAAGTACGAGCGGCGTTTAACAAAAGTGGTTCTGTAAAACGAATACCCGTATAGGCGTTCATTACTGCTGGCACAAAAGCACCGATGAAGCAGATGAAGACCTTCGGCGTTTCATCAATGCCAAACCAGAGAATTGCAAGGGGGATCCACGCGATAGGAGGAATGGGACGGAAGATCTCAAAGATAGGCTTGACAATGGCGTCTACTTTCTTATTCCAGCCCATGAATAAACCCAGGGGAACGCCGATAATTACGGCTATGATATAGGCGGTTAATACCCGCCTCATGCTAGCCCAAACATGGCCATAAAGACTGGTTTTACCGATAGGTTTGGCCAGCATTGTTAAGAACTGGCTCATAACCGCTGTGGGCGCAGGTAAGGATTTGCCGAAATAACCACCACTAGCTATTGCTTGCCAGGCTATAATGATTATTATCAGGGAAATAAAAGGTAAAGCGCGGGAAACTGCAGACCGTGGTGATACCTTAGCTATCATTTTAGGACCTCCTCCAGGGAGCCAGTTTGCCTTCAAACCTTTCCAGGATATAAGCCATGGCCGCCCCGGTAAAACCGATGGTCAACATACCCACAATAATGACGTCCGGCCGCGCCAGGGTGCGGCCCATCTGGATCATATACCCCAGGCCTTGAGTAGCTGCCAGTAGTTCCGCTGCCACCAGGGTCATCCAGGCCGAACTTAAAGAAAGGCGTAAACCGGTAAAAACCATAGGTAAGGCTGAAGGCACACCTATTTTTAAAAAGGTTTCCCAGTTGGTGGCACCGAAGGTCCGGGCGACATTAATCAGCACCGGTTCTGTTAATTTAATCCCGGCATAAGAGTTAATAACGCTGGGGACAAAAGCCGACAGCCAGATGATAAAGGCTTTGGCCGGCAAGCCGATGCCGAACCACAAGATCGCCAGGGGAATCCAGGCAATCGGCGGGATGGGCCTGATTATCTCAAAGATTGGTTTTACGGCATCGTCTATTTTTTTATACCAACCCATGAGCAAGCCCAAGGGAACCCCGATAACTACCGCGGATATATACCCTGTCAGAGCCAGCAATAAACTGGTTTTAAAATGGGCCCCCAGGGTAGCCCCATCAGGGGCGCGGTTAAAAAGCTTTGACCAGAAAGTGGTCAACACTTCGGCCGGAGAGGCAAGTAAGGTTTTCGAGATGATGCCAAAATGAACAATTCCGTACCAAATAAGTAAAAATACAAGGAGACTGAGGATCGATAACCAGGCCAGGGAGTTCTGATGTGACCCTTTAACGTTAAGGCTGCTTTTAGGGGCTGCCGGCATTGATGTGCTCATTTATCCCATCCCTTTGCCAGATTTTCCGGCTGCCCCTTGACGGATAAGCGGCAGCCGGAAAAGGTAATTATCGTTTTAAATTTAATTTAAAAGTGAGGCTATTTCTTGTTTTCCTCATTGGCTACTAGTTTTAAGATTTTATCGGTAATATACCCTCCCTTTAAAAATTTATCTTTTTCGGCTTCGGTAATCCGTCCCTGGGCAACGAAGAAATCCGCCAGGCCAGCCATCCAATTCTCAACCTCGCTTGTACCCCCGTCCTTTTTGCTGAAAAGGGCTAACTGTTCCTTGGTATTGAATAGCGGCCGTAGTGTGAATTCCTGCGATAAAGCTTTTTGATCCAGGGTTAAACCATGTTCCTTATAATAGGCGTCAAGTATTTTAGCCGATTCTGTAGGGTTAGATTTCATCTCCTGGATACCTTTCATATAGAGCTTTAACCACTTGGCAACCTTCTCCGGGTTCTCTTCAAAAGCCTTTTTACTAGCTAATACAACTCCAGGTATCTTTACCCCCGCCCGTAATCCTGATGATATCTTGACCCAGCCTTTGCTTTGAGCAATATAATCATAAGGTGCCCAAAGTTGGACAACGTCGCCCTGACCGGCTTCAAAAGCGGCCATAGCCTGTGACTGCTCCATATGAACGAGTTTGACATCCTTTTCATCTAAACCGAGGGCCCGTAAAGTGGCAATAACGGCATAATGTCCCGTTGAGGCCGTGGTAAGGAGGATGGTCTTGCCTTTGAGGGTATCCGGTGAACCATAAATTTCGGGATATTTGGGGTTATAACCTTTAACCTTCAAAATGGGGCTATCCGGCCGCACCCAGAGATCATTAGTTTCAGATTCATCATTGGATATGGCAATAATATAGGCTCCGTAGCGGATGGCGGCCAGCATAGCCGGGACGGCACCCTCAGCTCCGACCTCCCATTTGTTGGAAGCCAGGGCCTCATTTTGTGGTGGGCCCGAAGGATAGAATTGAAAGTCAATTTTTAATCCCGCTTCTTTATCCCATCCCTTTTGCATGGCCATATAAGTAGGTAAGGCGTGAAGGCAGGGCTGATGGCTAACAGCAATTGTTTCCAGTTGAGTACCGGAATTGCCGCTGGTGCTGCTGGCGTTTGACCCTGATGATTTATTGCCGCCACAACCTGCCACCATTATGAATCCCAGTACTAGCGCCGTTATCACTAAAACGCCAACCTTAGGTATTTTCACCTTTTGAACCCCCTTTAATGTAAAGTTTCATATTATTTATTTAATGGCATCTTAAATTATTTATTGTCTATTCCACCTCCAGTATAATTATCACCCTTGATCCCCTTTTGCATCTATTCTGCCGGATCTAGCTAAAATTTTTTACGTCATAAAAATCACCCCTGTATTTTTATCGTTACCATTACGGTACATCTGCACCCAGAACTTATAACGATCTGGCCGGGCATAGTTATAGTACACCTCAATAGGGTGGTCACCGCTGGTGAACACTACCCGTTGGGTTACTAACAAGGGAGAGCCGGTCTTAATACCCAAAATCCCCGCCTCTTTACTACTGGCAGCTATAGCGGTAATGGTTTGCTCAGCCCGCTCAATCTTTATTCCCAACTTGTTTTCCAACCACTCGTAAATACCATGGGAGACAAGGTCATAAGTAGCTAATTGCCGCCCTACGTCAAGGGGTAAAAAACTACGGATATAAGTAAGGGGCATATCGTCGGCCTTTTGAATTTTATCGATTCGGAAAAGTTGTTGCGCCGCAAAGGTTGTTAGTTCCGGGTACCTGGCGAGGAGAACAGGGGTAACCTGGATAGCGCCCATTTTCAGAATATCCGCGCTGGGTTTGAGTCCCTGGGCATTCATTTCCTCAAAAAAACCCCGCAATTTACCCAGATTCTCCTGGGCCGTTTTGATAACATAGGTACCCCTTCCGGCCCGCCGTTCAATCAAGCCTTCACGTACCAGTTCCCCCAAGGCATGGCGTACGGTAGTAATGCTGACCCCGAACTCCTCCATGAGCTGCTTATCCGTGGGAAAAGGGTCGCCAACCTTCCATTTGCCGGCCATAAACTGCTGGAGCAATTGCTGGGTTATTTGCGAATGAAGGGGCAAAGGATTACTGCGATCAATCTCCATCTGTAAAACCTCGTCTTCTTGGCTAATTAGTAAATATACTAAGAATGATGGTTTATAATTATTATACAGTTCGGCCGCTTATCCGTCAATGGGGATGGTAAATTAATTTTTATAAATCTTCTCCATCTGCTATAATTATCCTTAGTCTTACAGACTTTTTATTGTCAGGTCCGTCTGACACCCGAGGAGCGCTGTACTACTGCCCGGGTGCCCGGCACTCACCACCAATAGCGTTAAGTTTACATGAAAATCTATGTTCTATCCCACAGTCATAGACGTGCAACCGTTAGAAGATTATACGTTAATTGTCACCTTTGATAACGGCCAAGTTAAAAAACACGATATGCAGCCCCTGATTACCAGGCCGCCCTTTAACCTTTAATATTTTGCGTGACCCCATTATTTTCAGCATGGTCCGGGTCGATGCCGGCGGTTACGGTATTAGCTGGAGCGATGAACTGGATTTAAGCGAGTATGAGCTCTGGAAGAATAGGAAATTAGTTACTAGCTACACCAATAGTTAAAGCGGGGCCTGCAGGCTCCGCTTTAACTTTCATACTTCTTATTTATAATAAACTGACCTATCTCCTAAGCGTGCAAATGCATGAGCTAGCGCAACTCCTGTCTGGCCCAGGGCAACCTGCTAGCCAACTGGTTGCCTGCCCACCAGATGGGCGAACCGGGCCTGGAGAGTTAGGTAATCAGGCAGGGGCCGGGTATTAGTAATCTCTTTAACGGTCAATCGTCCCTCTGCATACTCGGCCAGGGGCCATTGACCCGTCTGGACGGCCAGGCGGGCGAGTTTTACCGTCAAGTCGCTACGATAGCCCCACCCCGGTGGGCAGGGCGCCAGGACCTGGATGTAAGCCGGCCCCTCCACCGTCATGGCCTTCTGCACCTTGGTCAGGTAGTCCTGGGGGTAGCCGATGCTCGCCGTGGCTGCGTAAGGAATATTATGAGCGGCGACGATCCGCAGCATATCCTTCTTGGGCCGGTCCTCCCCCCGGCCTACGCTGCCTACCGGCGTCGTCGTGGTCCGCGCTCCCAGGGGGGTGGCGCCGCTCCGCTGCACACCGGTGTTCATGTAGGCCTCGTTGTCGTAACAGATAAAGATAAAGTTATCGCCCCGTTCGATAGCGCCCGATAAAGCCTGAAGCCCGATATCCACGGTGCCGCCGTCGCCGGCCAGGCCCACCACTTTAACCCCTGCCTTTCCCCGGCGGCGCAGGCCGGCCACCACCCCGGAGACGGCCGCCGCTGTGCTGGGGAAGGTCACATTGACGCAAGGTACTTTAAAGGCCAGCTGGGGGTAAAAGGTGGTTACGCCCAGGAGGCAGCTCGGGGTAGTAACAATCACTGTTTCCGGCCCCAGGACCTTCAGGGCCATGCGCACGGCCAGGATCCCGCCGCAACCGGCGCAGGCATAGGACCCCCGGACCAGTTCATCCTCGGGTAACTCCTTTATTTTAATCATGATGAAATCCTCCGTAAATAGACTTCCAGCCTTACTTCTGCCAGCCGCCGCGGAGAACTAGTTCTCCGCCCTGCTCCCGGTGCCGCAGCGCCTCCAGGCACTGGCGGTAAATACCGGCCAAATCCGCCGGGCCGATATCACGGCCGCCCAGGCCGCCGACAAAGCCGGCCACCAGGGGCGTACCTAGCCATCCGGTCGGGGCTCCCGATCCGCCCGGGATGCCGGAAGGCCCGGTTACCGGGAACTGACCCCGTCGACCCTCCAAAGCCTCACCTGACCCGGACGCCACCGGCGCCGGCGATCCGTAAAGGGCTGCTTTAACCTCCGTAGCCAGCACGCCCTCATAACCGAAGGAACAATCCCTATCCAGCACAGCCACCACCCCGGCTCCAGCCAAGGACGACCGCAGGTCGGCCGCCGGGAAGGGCCGGAAGCTCCGCAGGCGTAGGAGGCCCACCTGTTCACCCTGGCGGCGTAGGTCATCAACTACTTCCCGGGCCGTCCCGGCCGTAGCCCCCATCAGCACCAGGATCACATCCGCATCCTCACAAAAATAAGGGTCCACCAGACCGCCGTAAGTGCGGTCAAATTGGGCGCCGAACTCCCGGTCCACCTCTTTAATGACCTCCTGCGCCCGGAACATGGCCTGCTGCTGGTGATATTTAAAGGCCGGATAAAGCTCCGGGCCGGCGCCGACGCCAAAAACATACGGCCGCTCAGGGTCAACGGCATATGCCGCCTGGTAGGGCGGTAAAAAGCGATCCACGACTTCCTGGTCCGGTACGTCGACAATCTCCTCGGTATGGGAGAGGACGTAACCGTCCAGGCAGACCATAACCGGCGTCAACACCTCTGCATGGGCCGCAATTTTATAGGCCTGGAGGCAGGTATCCAGGGCCTCCTGGGCGGTCTCCACGTAGAGCTGGATCCAACCCGTATCGCGGCAAGCGATGGCGTCCTGGTGGTCGGCCCAGATGGTCCAGGGCGCCGCCAGGCCGCGGTTGGCCACGGCCATAACCAGGGGTACGCGACAGCCGCTGACGTAATGGAGCATCTCATACATGTAGGCCAGACCCTGGGAGGAAGTAGCGGTAAAAACCCGTGTCCCCGTTACGGCGGCGCCGTAACAGGCCGCAAGAGCGGCATGTTCCGACTCCACCCGTATGTAGTCCGCCGCCATGGAGCCGTCGGCGATAAATTCAGCAATCTTCTCCACAATGGTCGACTGGGGCGTAATGGGGTAGGCGGCCACTACCTCGGTCCGGGCCAGCCGGACGGCTGTTGCCACCGCCTCATTACCGTTCAGATAAGTGCGCACTGGCAGCACCTTCTTCCACCAGGGCCAGGGCCTGCCGGGGACACTCCGCCACGCAGATGCCGCAGCCCTTACAAAAATCTAAATCTAAAGCGACCGCCTGGTCCCCCCGGGTAAAACAGCCCTCCGGGCAAAAGAGCCAGCAGGTCAGGCAATTATTACACCGCCCGGGGTCCAGGACCGGCCGCTCCGTCCGCCAGGAACCGGTGGTAAACCCCAGGAAGGGAGTCGCCAGGTTGGGTCCTTTTTGTAAAATGTCTTCGGTTAACAAGGACATCACTCCGCCTCTATAGTTGCTAAACCGGCCATCAAATCGAAGGCCTGCCGGGCAACATCGCTATTTCTGGCTGCCAGCCTCTCCGGCAGCACGCCGGCGATGGCCCTGGTCACCGCTTCTACCGGGAGCAGCCCGCTCAATCCCGCCAGGGCCCCCACCATAGCCGTGTTGACTATGGGGACCCCCAGGACTTCCCGGGCCAGGTGGGTGGCATCCAGGTAATGGAACCCGGACCGGGACAAAACGCAGTTGTCGCGATTCTCGCGATCGTTAATCACTTTGCGATTGCTATTAATAAGTACTATGCCCCCCGGAGCCAGGCCGGCAAAGACATCGGTGTTTTCCAAGAGAGTCGCGTCCAGGACGACTATATAGTTGGGATTAGCGATCTGGCTGCGGTCGCGGATAGGCCGGTCGTCCAGGCGGGTAAAGGCCGTTACCGGCGCTCCCCGGCGCTCGGTACCAAAGGAAGGAAAAGACTGGGCGTACCAGCCGCCGTAGACGGCAGCCGCCAGGCCAAAGATCCGGGCTGCTGTGACGGCCCCCTGGCCGCCGCGGCCGTGCCAGCGAATTTGCAGCATTCTTCCACCTCCTGCTGACTATATTTTACCACCAGGTGATATTACTAGCAAGTAATATTTGTCGATAAAAAGGGCCACCTTAAGGTGGCCCGGTAAAGTGGTTGGGAAACCTGAGAGACACTCTTTTTGTGGATAAGGCTTAGAGGTTACAGGATTAGATTAGTTTCTTTTCTCCCGGGTGATCAAGTCTTTCAGGCGTTTCTCGTAAAAGCCCGCCAGTTCTTCGGCCGCCTCCTGGGAAAAGGCTTCGCTGTAAATATGATAATGGGGGGTCTCCCCGTCGGGGAGGACCAGGGACCAGCCCTTCCCGCGGCGGACTTGAACCCCGTCCAGGAGCTCCACCTGATCCGCCGGTTCCTCGCTAATAAGGGTGCGCATGACTCGGCCCTTGGCCTCCCAGGGGCAGGGCACGGTCCGGCTGGCGATATAAATCTCCGGCAGTTCGGCCGCTGCATGGTCCAGGCTCTCTTCCCGCCGGGCCAGCCAGTCCATCAGGTGCAGGAGGGCCGCCAGGGCGTCCATTTGCAGGTGCTGCTGGCCCAGCACCGCGGGACCCTGGTAATTTTCGCGGCTGGCGTCAACCTGCGACGGCTGCCTGCCGGCGTTAGTCCCCCCGCTAACCGGAGTGGTAACTGCAGCGATGCTTGCTGGCTGCCGCCTGCCAGCTTGGGTCTCCTCGTCCGCCCGGGCCATGGCCTCCTGATGAATACCGGGGTGGCTCTTGACCCGCTCCACCCGGCCACCCAGGTTTATAGCGATCCGTTCCACTACCCGCGGCGCCGTCACCGGCAGGACCAGGCTGGCCCCATGGTTGGACTCTAAGTAAACCCGGGCCATGAGGGCCATTTGTAGGGCCGGGTCTACCCGTCGCCCTTCACCGGTAAAAAGGATTAATTCCTCGCCGTTGGGGTCCAGGGCCGCCCCCAGGTCGGCGCCGTGGCGCCGGACCTCGGCAGCAAAATAGGGCAAATCGTCCTGGACCTGCTGCCAGGTTTTAGTGGGATCAAGATCCAGGCGAATAACGGTAGCCCCGGTCGCCTGGAGGACCTCCCCGGCCACCTCAGCCACCTGCCCCTGGCCCCCCAGGGCTATCCGCAGCGGTTTTTTCTTTAAACCATCATCACTCAGGCTGGCTACCAACCAGTCGCGATAAGCCTCCCGGAGGGCCGGGAAAGAGAGGCTGGCCCGTGCCTCCTGCACCTGGCGACCGTCTTCCCGCCAGTAGAGATTCTCGATCTTGCGGATGGCCCCGGGGTTCAGGTCATGGCCCCGGTCGTTTACCAGATGCAGTCGCACCTTATCCCCTTCCGCCGCATCCCGTTTGATATGGCAACCGCCGTCCAAGCCCAAGAAGCGGATGGCAAAACGGTGCATGGGGGTCAGCAAGGAGCCCAGGTCGGCCACCCTCACCCCGGCGGCCATCAGGCCGGCGGCCAGGGACTTATAAAGCATTTCCCCGGCACCGCCGGCAAAGGTGCTCAGGCCCACCGTCGCCCCCGCCGGGAAACTGGACCCATAGGCCATCCCCAGGCGGGTCACCTGGAAGGGGGTGATATCGCCGTAGAGGTATCCGGTAACCTGACTGCCGGCAAAGAGGGGTCGCGCCAGGCCCCGGCCCCAGATAAGGCTTTCGTGGACCACCGTTTCCCGGCCCAGACACTTTTCCGGCCAGACCTTGACCTCCGGCCGCACCTCGGCCCCGGCATCCACCTGGCTGCCATCACCAATGACGGCCCCCTCATACACCTGGGCGCGGCGCTGCAGGCTGGCCCGGCTGCAAACCACCGCCCCCCGCAGGCCGGCCCCGGCACCGGCATAGACGTTATCCCACAGGATGGAGCGTTTGATGGTGGCGCCCTCTTCTACCCGGGTGTAGGGACCCAGGACGGTAAAAGGGCCCACGACGGCGCCGGTGGCAATCCGGCAACCGCCACCGATGAGCACTGGGCCTTCAACCCGGGCCCCGGGGGCGATCTCCACCCCTTCACCCGTTACCACGCCGCCGCCCTGGTCCTCGCCCACTACCTGGACTTTTACCCGGCCCCGCAAGATATCCTCCTGGGCCTGGCGGTACTGGCTCAGGTTACCCATGTTAAACACAGATGTACCCGCAAGTTAGCCGGGAGCATCTAATTGTTTGGCAATTTCAGCTTCGGGGGCAAACGTAGCGAATACCGTGACTCGCAGGTTTTTACCCTTGCCACTTACGCTTACTTGTTTGACCAACATCCTGATTAAGGCTTTTTTTTGGTCAAAAACAAGTTCATCCAGGCGAGATAAAAATTTCGCGGCCTGACCATATATTTCCTTCGCTTTAGTTTCTGTAACCGCATTTTTATATAAAGCGGCCTCGATTTCTTTTTTGCGGACTAATAATTGTTTTTCTCTGCTTTTTAGATCTTGCAGTATTTTTGAGGTTTTGCCGTCGAGTTCAAGAAGACCTGCTGCCAGGGCGTTTCTAATATTATCGCGTCCTTTTTCCACTTCTGCCAAGTGTTTATTTATCGTTTCAAGATCAGTTTTTAACTCTTTTTCTTTCGAGCGTTCTCTGACCTCTTTTATTAAGGCTTCCGGGTTATTTAACCACGCGCAAACTTGCTCCCAGACAATTTGTTCCAATAAATCGGCATTTATTCTTTTAATTGGCCTGCAACCGTAATTTATGGCTCCTGCTTCCGTGTGAACGCATGTATAACAGCGAATTTTTTTCCCATTTTTTTCTGTCCTGAGATAGCCGTGCATATTATTTCCACAGTCAGTGCAGGTCACCAAACCAGATAGCAAATATTTTTCTTTTGAGCAACCGCTCCACAAACGGCGCACTTTCTGTGTTTTTTCTTGGGCTTTATCCCATGTTTCTTTATCGATTAAAGCCGGTACGGGAATAGGTATCCACTCTTCTGTCGGCCTTTTTTTCTCTTTGATCCTGTTTTCTATCGGCAAAAATTTATTATAACCCATACCTTGGCAATTCCGGCGGTTATAATAAAATATTCCAATATAGACAGGGTTGCTTAAAATAGTTTTAATCACTCGTCTTTGCCACGTTTTATTGCCTTTTCTGCTGGGAATGCCGTATTCAGCCAGGCGCGTGACGATTGTATTAAACCCAACGTTTTCGGTCGTAAACCAGCGGTATATCATGCGCACGATTTCCGCTTCGACGGGATGGGGTTTTAACTCGCCGTTTTCAAATATATAACCGTAAGGGTTAGCGTTAATAGGTATGCCGCCTTGTTTTGCTTTTTGCAATTTGCCCCGCGTCGTGCGCTCTCGTATTTTTTCTTTTTCAAATTCGGCAATGGCACCGCGCAGCGCATAGAAAAGGCGCCCGTCAGGGGTATTCTGCCATTCAAAATTGACAAAATCCAACTGTACACCGGATTTCTCAATTTCGTCGGTGACGAGTAACTGGTGGGCCAAGTTGCGGGATAAACGGTCGGGATCGTAACATACCACAAGATCTACCTGGCTGGCTTTGACGCTTTGGCGCAGCGCCGTAAGACCCGGCCTTTCCAGAAGTTCTCCTGATACGCCTTCATCTGCAAATTCCAATATTTCGCTGGCTCCCAATTCTAAAGCCCTGGCCTTGCAGGACTCTTTTTGATCGTGCAAAGAATATCCGTGTTTTGCCTGGTCTTCGGTAGATACCCTCACATATATAGCGGCTCTCATTGCCGTCTATCTCCTGCCGTCCTGAATTCTTGACCCATCTCAGCTTCAAACAAATTAGCCAGCAAGGCAAAAGCATCTTTTAATCTCGTCGCGCCATTATTTTTATCATAAACCACAAACACTTCAGGCTTCACCCTTTCATCACCCCGGATGGGAGTATTCCCATGCCGGTTTATTCGTAATCGTACCGGAAGCAATGTTTTTAACCTCCTCATCATATTCTACATAAAGAGCAAAAATCCTACCGGAGCCAGCTCATCATATAATCTTAGAATATAAGTAAGCTTATGCGTTGAGTTTGGACAAAATCTATGCTATAATAGTTCTGGTAAGGTTGTCCATCATATCCCCCCTTCTCTTGTTTTTCAATGATTACCGTGATTTAATCAGGAGTGACTGCTTTTCATGGAAACCAGCAAAAACTCATCGCATAATGTTTTCGCCCCTTTTTTAGAGTCATTTCATGCCGAGTACCCGAGCGAAAATACGGTGGCCGCCTACGAATATGACTTTAAAGATTTCGCCAGGTGGTACGCGCATACCACCGGCGAAGATTTAAAACCGGAACTGGTCACCGAGCTCGACCTGGCCGAGTACCGGCAGTATTTGATGCGAAAGTATAAACCTTCTACAGTTAACCGCCGGCTGGCGGCCATTTCCAAATGGCTGAAATGGGCCAACAAAGAGGGGATACTGCAGCGGATCCCTGAAATGCCCAAACAGGTGCGCCAGGAAAAACTAGCGCCCAGGGCTTTGACCCGCTCCGAACAGAACGCCCTCCTCCGGGCCGTGATGCGGGAAGGAAAGCTGAGGGACCAGGCTATAGTTTACGTGCTTATGTACTGCGGCTTGAGAATCGGGGAACTGGTCAGGTTGAGGGTTGAAGACGTGGAGTTGAAACGGCAGGGTAAGATAACGGTGAGAAACGGCAAAGGGGACAAGACCAGGGAAGTGCCCGCCCCTGCAAATGTAAGGAAAGTTCTGCAAGAGTACCTGGGCGATAGGACCAGCGGTAGGATATTCCTCGGCCAGCGGGGCCCCCTTACGGTAAGGGGCGTCCAGGAAATCCTGGCGAAGTACGCCTACAAAGCCAGGATTGAATGTTTAAGCCCCCACACGTTGAGGCATACCTGCGCTACAAATTTGCTCAATAAAGGCGTCGACCTGGTTAAAGTTGCAGCTATTTTGGGACACGAAAACCTGAACATCACGGCAGTTTATACCAGGCCGAGCTTTGACGAACTTAAGAAAGCCGTCGATATTGGCGACCAGGAAAATAATTAAGGCCCGGCTTTTTAAGGCCGGGCCTGGACCATCAGAAATCTTTATTGGAAAAATCAACCGCGCCTTCCTCCCCAGGCCTGAAGGCCGGGGCTTCCAGCGCGGAATGGGGGGTGAGGGGAGATTCACCGGGGCTGCCTGCTGGTTTTTACTTGCTAATTTGTCTCCGGCGGCTTGTCGTGGTGCGAAAAATAACTGGATTTCCTTTCCTCGCCCATCGCCCTTATTTGATCTCCAAGGGGACCATTGAGGAGCTTCTTGAGCTTAAACCCGCTCACTTCCAAGTAATCCCACGGGTCTTCCCCGGCTTCCTGAAGCAGGTTGAAAAATGCTTGGATGTTTTTAAACTTCCAGGTTGACTTGGGAAAATGGGCGTAATACTGGTCACCGGCCTGGACGTAGCCGTACTGGGCAGCGTAAGTCTTTAACGGCTCTTTTATGAGCTCCAGCGCCCTTTCCAGCCTTAAAGCTGTCCTGGCCAGTTCTTCGATGTCCGCAGGAGCCATGATGTCCAAACAACTTACCGCGTAGCCGCAATACTTGCATTGTGACCCCGACTTGGGCTCAAAACCCATATTGCCGGGGTATGACATGGCTTCCCGGATTTCTTCTATCTTCCCGGCCGTCCAGGCCACCCCCTGAAGCATCACGTCGTCGGTCGCAGCCACCTGGACCACCGGCTCCCTCACGTAACGCAAAAACCACAACCTTATCTGGACGTTTTTTATCCCCGTCTGTTGGGACGCCAGCCACGCATACAGCGGTAACTGCGCTTTTTCCACTGGGGAATATTTCTGCCAGTTGCTTTTGAAGTCGGTTATTACCATACTGTTGCCGTCTATCTCTATCAGATCTGCGTAACCTATAATATCTTCGCCCTTGATTACTCCTTTCAGCTCCTGCTCAATGTAAATTTTCCCCCTCGGTGTGTAGCTGTTTAAAAATCTTTCAGCGAGCTTTTTGGCTTCGTCCGCATCTTCGGGGGTCAGCAATTTTGTTTTTGTCGTTGCATACTGATCGATTGAAGCCGCCGGGTCCATCCCTTTAAGCCCGGCTTCTATGCCTATATGGCAGGCCTTGCCGAACTCTAAAGGCTTGGAAGGCGGTTCCGGTATCTTTTCCACGTAATGCAAGAAATAGCTCATAGGGCACGTCTTAAAACGCTCCAGGCGGGAAAACGAGTAAGGCATATTCATCCTCTCCCTTTGAAATTGATAAGCCGGCAGGTTCCTGCCGGCTAGTTCTAAAATACTTCAGCTACCTCATCGCGCCAGATAGACTTATAAGCCTTGCGCGCAACCTTTTTTATTTGTTCCGGACATGTAGCGCTGTCCGCAAGCCCGCGCAAGGATTCAGCAGCCCTGCGGGCCAGCATTACAAAATCTCCAGGCCCGGCATCCAGTAGTAAAGCGCATTTCTCAATAGGTTTTCCGTTCACCCAATCTTGCACAGCATCCTGCATATCGGTTGAATAATATTTTTCTATGCCCCGCTTTCTTAAAAACTCCAAAGCGTCCTTTACAATTCCCGCTGCTCTGCAACCATTTTCTTCACACAGGCAGCCTGTCGCAAGACCGGCCAGCAATTCCGGTTCAACTATGCTGGAGGCATCTTTTTTTATAATGCGGTCCAGCACTTCAGCCATAAGAACTCCGGCAGGCCCGGCATCAAGCGCTATCTTGCCTTTTTCAGTCAACGTCCACCCTGACGTCAAAAAACCTGCATCTACCAGACTTTCAGCTTCTTTTACGAAAGCCCCCCAGCTGGCTTCTTCTGCGCCAGGCAGCTTTTCATAATGCCTGCGCAAAGAATCGGCTTTTTTCACCATCTTTTCCAGTTCGGCAAAAATAGAGCAATTTGCAGGGCCACTTTTCTCGCAGCCAGCGTTTCTAAATAGCGCTTCCAATTCGGCCTTTTTTAGGGCTAATTTTTGATAATATTCCGTCGCAATTTGTTCTTTTTCTTTTGCTTTTTCTTTATTTTTCTTTTTAGCTTTTTTAACCGCTTTCCGCGCTTTACGCAGGTTATTTTGCAAATCGTCGATAGCGTTTCTTAATGGCTGGCACTGCTCCCACAGTTGCTGGCATTGCTCAAACTTGACACATCCTCTATTTCGTAAAGCATTTTTAAGGTTCTTGCGGGCAATTTCCCATTCGGTTCGCGCGTTTTCTTTTACGCTTTCTGCCGCGTATGCAGCAAAACTTTTAGTCACGTATTTTTTTAAGGCATCACGTTCCGGACCCAATCCGGAAATAATTTGCAAAACACTTTCCGGCGTGCGTTCGCTCTCAGGCCGGATGGGTTCTGGCTGCTGCGGCGGTTTAACAGGCACTTCTTCTGGATAACTGGGGTCTACACAGATATAGACGTATCCTTTCTTATCCTGGCCGCGCCTGCCTGCACGTCCCGCCATTTGGAGCAATTCTCTTTTGGTTAACGGGCGAAAGCCTTCATTATCGCGCTTCGTGACCTGCCCAATTACTACTGTCCTGGCTGGATAATTGACGCCTAAAGCGAAGGTTTCGGTGCAGAATATTACTGGCAACAGGCCTTCGATAAACAGTGTTTCTACCAACCGTTTTGCCGACGGCAGCAGGCCGGCGTGGTGGTACCCTATTCCTGATAGCAAACATTTTTTTAACGAACCATGCAGTCTTATGGCCAACGGAGAAAGACCTTCATCTATATGTTTCATAACTAAAGCTTTAACATCTTCATCCAGTAAATTGAGTTTGGTCGCTACCGCAAAGGCGTTTTCTTCCACCAGCCGCCTGCTAAATAAAAACACGAGAGCAGGATACCGCCCGGACCTCATCAATTTTTCTACGACATCGCTATAATTGACCAATTTTTTCTCTCCTTCCGATCTCAGTCGTCTTCCCAATCTTCCCAATCATCATCCCAATCGTCAAAGTCATTCCATTCGCGCCAGCCACCGTAGCTGCGCCTGCTCCAATACCTTTCTTCTTTTGCTTCCTTGAGCAACCTAATTTTCGCCGGCGCTGTTTTTTCTGTCAGCACTTTCCCGTCGATAAACCATCGCCAGACTAACGGCACAGGACGTCTTTCTGATATTACCACTTCTACGTTTTTGCCGCGCGCCCACTCTATCCAGGATGCAATCTCACGATAATTGGAAACCGTAGCGGATAAATAGAGCAAAGATACTCCAGGAGGAGCGAAGATTACCGATTCTTCCCATGCAGAACCACGGTCGCTGTCAAGCAAATGAAATTCGTCGATTACTGCCCATTTTACCTGCAAAAGTTCGTATGGCGAGCAAACGCATTTATTACGAAAAATCTCCGTTGTCATCGTGATTACATCTACTCCAGGATTGATTGTTACATCGCCGGTAATAATCCCCGCCCTCTCCTCACCAAAAAGAGCTGCAAAATCATGGTATCTTTGGTTAGACAGGGACTTTAGTGGAGAAGCGTATACAAATTTCTTCCCTTCCTGTACAGCACGCCGGGCCAGCTGCTCGGCTATCCACGTTTTTCCTGCCCCTGTAGGAGCTATCACCAGCACGTCCAACCCTTGCATCGCTAAGTCTACTGCCTTTTCTTGAAACGCATCAGGCTTTATTATTCGTTTCTTCTTTAACGGGCGCACTTTTGCTTTAGGAAGCGGCAATTCAGCTTTTTCTCGGGAGTTTTGCCGCAATTTCAGCCAATGCTTATAGGATTCTCGCTTTTCAGCCACCAAAGGGTCATCATAAAGCGCTTTTACTTCTTTTTCAGATATAAGCCAGCCTTTATTCTCATAGCTATTAATTGTATACGTAGCTTTTATCGTTAGCATGTCTTTGTGTACGAGTTCTCGAATAAAACTAACCGGCACGCCCAGTATTTTAGCTGCTTCTGGCGTTTTTAGCAGGTGGCTGCCGTCTTCCGTAGATATGCGCCTGCCATCGTCCCATCTGTATTTTGCACTAACTTTTGACACCCAAGTAGCACCTCGCTTCGAAATTAGCAAACCGGGAGAAGTTTATCGGCTTATTCAACCATCGGCATAACGGCAATCCTGATGTTGTCCTTTGCGAAAACCACCGCTTGATGTCTGTCGGCATCGTTATAGGCTACTTCAAAATCTTTCCCCAAAACATTTAAAACCTTTTCTAAAAATCTCTTGTTCAATCTCAGCGTGGCATCCGGCATGATTAAACATTTAGCCTGGCCGTACCAGATGTCTTCCGTCTTTACTGCAGAAAAATTAATTTTTCTGTTGACCTCGCATAAGCTATCTACCATGTGTTTTTCCCAGAACACTGATCCGGGGTACAGGCCTATCATTTTGTTTTCCAGATAGACTATGTTTTTTCCGCTTAACTCTGAAGGTATAGAGCAATGAATCTCGCAGAACAAATAACCGTTTGTAGCTTTCAGAAGGTCTTCCCCCGCACAAAATACCAAGTATTCAGCCCTAGACACGCAGGGATAAGGCTGCTCCGGGGATATCGTCACCAGTTCCTTTGCCGTCTTTAAAGCCTTTGCTAGCTTTTCATCTGGTTCCCGAGAGATTATTTCGCATCCCAACGATTTTTCCTGTTCCCGCAGGTTTTCTAAAAACCGCTTTTCGATTTCATTGGACAAAGCCAATTCATAATAATTTTCTAAAACGCGGTCACCAAATTCGCAGTTATTGCAAAGGCTGGACCGGTAATTTTTGCAGGTAATGCAGTCTACTGCCATCTGTTTTTCTCCTTTCCGAAATATTTGCCGGCGAGAGATATCCCGCCGGCAAGATATTAATTAACCAACATAGACTACAACATCGCTGAATTTTTTACCCCTATGTTCGCCGGCCAATTCGGAAAGCTCCCAGACTCCCTCATCGTTTAAAAAAGCAAGAATATCTTCATCAGTTGTAGGGCCAACTCTTAAAAATCTATAGGTTAACTGCACATAAGAGTAGGGTCCCAGCTTTAACTGTTCTTCGCTTAAAACAGGATACAAAAATTCGATATACATTTACCTGTCCCCTTCCTGCTATTTTTCCCACGTAAACATTCCTTTGTTGTAAGGCTGGCGGTAGATTACTACGTCTATTCCAACTTTTTCCAGCTTTGCTATCTCCGGTGGAGCATCTTCCATAACCAGGCCCAGTCCTAGTTCTTTAGCTGCTTCATCCTTTTCCCGCGTCATTATAAGCCTGACCTCCGGGAAACCCCACCGCTTCAGCCATTCAACCGTAATTCCCCTGGCTTTTTCCGGCCGCGCCGTCAGGTAATAAATCTCTATCCCGCCGGAAGCCAGGATGTCCAGGGCCTCTACAGCCCCGGGCATCGGTTTCGCTTCGGCAAATAGTTCTAGATGTTTTGTAAACCATTCTTCATCTATCCCGTAACGCGATAGCCCATATTCTTTAAAACAGGCATCCGGCGGGTTTAACGCCTGCCGGATGCATTCGTTTACGTCCGCTATTGTGTTACAGATATCTATGCCTATCTTGGCGACCATTATTGTTCGCTCCCTATCCAGACGGGAAGCACCAGATGCAACGCATCTTCGCTGGGGGGTTCCAGCTTTAAAGGCTTCATTTTTTCGCTAAAAGTCAATATGAGCTCGTCCGAGTTTACAACCCGCACCGTATCCAAAAGTAGATTGGCATTATATGTCATCTCAAACGCTTCCCCCTCCGTATCGGCCTCTATGATTTCGTTGACGCCTCCTATATCGCTGCCATAGGTTGCCAGTCTTACTTCCCCATTTACCGCTATTTTTACTATCGGTACTCTTTTTTCCGAAATGAACAGGGAAGCCCGTTCCAGACTGTCCAGTAGTAAAGTTCTTTTAACCGTTATTTTTGCCGCCTGCAGTTTGGGGATCACTACCTCGTAATTGGGAAACTTGCCCGCACTCAACCTTATGAAGGCCGTTTCTGT
The DNA here is from genome assembly GCF_051020825.1 of Moorella naiadis (nom. illeg.). NCBI lineage: Bacteria > Bacillati > Bacillota > Clostridia > Neomoorellales > Neomoorellaceae > Neomoorella > Moorella naiadis (nom. illeg.). The sequence goes on along the minus strand of NZ_JAXGFQ010000024.1, from coordinate 9,802 downwards.
CTCGGTAGCGAATTTGATAAAGCTGTCTTCCATCGTGACGTTCAAATCCTCGTCGTCAAACAGGCGGACTAAATCATACAGCTGCTTTGCCGGCGCCAGGCAATTCTTGCCTTCTCCTTCGTACTGGACAGAAATGGGTTTTATTGCTAGGCGATGGCTGTCCGTGGCTACCAGTTTTAACGTTCCGGGCTGGAGTTCCAGGAGTATGTTGCTGAAAATAGCTCCAGCAATATCTCTGGCCGCGGCCACGACTACCATAGAGACCGCTTCGCGCAACTTACGGGCTTCAACCTTAAACTCGATACCATCTACTTCCGGGGCAGCCGGGTAGCTGTCGGGAATATAAGTGTTGAGCTCTACTTTGTTTTTGCCGTATACGAAACGGCATATCGGGTCGTTATAAACGATTATCAGATGCTCGGCGTCAATTTTCCTTATGAGTTCAGTCGCTATTTTCCCGGGCAAAACCATTTTGCCTTCTTTGGCCACTTCTGCTGGAACGCGAGTTTTAATGGTCAGCATTAAATCCGTGGCCGTCAAATAAAGCCCGTCTTTTTGGGCTTCCACCAGCACGCCCGTCAATACAGGCATGGTGGTGGTTGTTGCCAGGGCGCGGGATACCTTCTGCAGCCCCAGGGCCAGGTCCTTCTGCTTGCATGTCACCTGCATAAAAAACTCCTCCTTTCCCGCCAGTCCTCCCGGCAGCGCCGGGATAAGACTGGCGCTGCCGTTTTCCCCCGGCAGGAAGGGTGGATTTTTGGTTATTATAAAAGCCGCTTGCTATTTTAAAGCTGCGGCTTTCTCATACAAGTTTAATGTTTGTTAATTTGACTGATTGCCTGAGCGACCACTGTATCATTCAAGCGGAAATTTATCTCTTTTAGTCTTTCTATAGTTTTTATTCCTTCTTCTGGTGTGAGCACACATTCATTAACCGCTTGAACAATTAATCCTAAAGTGCCCATCACGTTTATACCGATTCTTTTGGTATAATTTTTTGCTTTTTTATCGTCAGTTATAATTAAATTAGCTTTTTGTTCTACAGCTAAGGCTATACATTCAGCTTCTCCGAACCCTAAATGGTTTTGCAACACTTTGAGATAGTCAATTTCTTTAATTTCTTTTACAATAATCCATCCTTCTTCTATTGCTTGATGGATTCTTTTGCCTCCAGGTTTTTCCTCTATAACTTCTTCTTTAACGCCTAATGGTATAATTATAGCCTGCCAAAGTTTTTTCAATAATTCTAGACTGTCTATTTTTGCTAGGGCAATTAATACAGTAGTATCACTTATTATTACCACCGCGCCCTAGCCTCCTTAAAGTTTCCATATCCTCATTTAAATCTTCTTCGTCATAGTCTAGATAGACCCCGCAATCAGCCAGTAAATCGAAAAAATTTGAATAAGATACTCCAGCAAGTTCCACAGCTTTCCCCAATGATATTTTTCTTTCCGCATATAATGCTACGGCCAGTCTTTTCAAAACTTCTTTAGTTAAATCCCGTCTGGTTCCTATAACCGAGTATATTTCTTCTGGTATCTGAAGTTCTATTTTCCTCATTGCTATCACCTCTAGCGATATTATATCGCTTTTCCTATAAAAATTTCTATATGTCGCCTGCATAAAATTTTTCCTCCTTTCCCGCCAGTCTTTCCGGCAGCGCCGGGATAAGACTGGCGCTGCCGTTTTCCCCCGGCAGAAAGGGTGGATTTTTAAAAATAGCTTTTCCAGATGAAAAACCTGGAAAAGTTATCTTTGGTCAAGCACTGCTGTCATGCAGCCGCGCTTAAGGTGTTGCGCCTTCCCCGGAAACCGCAGCTTTTTCTCTGCAGCCTCCGGGCAGGGCGCAAAGCCCTGCCCTGCAAAAGCCCTGCAAAAATTTACCCTTTTATATCCAGAATTAATTCATCTTCATCAATAAATATTATTTTTACCGCTACGGCTTTGCCGTTTTCATCTCTTATAACGTAACAGTCGTATACTCCATCTGTTTCAATTTTGCTATCAACTTCTATCAACTAATCATAAGGTTGACAGCAAAAGCAGTTTACGCTCTCCGAGAGGCTGGCTTTGAACCCGGCTTTCCGGCTGGCGGAAAAGCGGAGCCGAGCGTCTGGAGTCCCGCCCGAAACAGTCACGCCGCAAAGTCGAGGAGCGTCATCCGGCAACCAGAGGCCACCGTCTTCTTCCAGCTCCACGACGCTTCCAAACGGCGGGGTGGTGCTAACGCCTTGAGCTCAGGCAACTGAGTGCTGGGCTCCCACCTTAAGGATAGGGATGGTTTGGCCGGCCAAAATGCCGTTTGCCGCACATCTCAGCCCTGGCTACCCGGCGGCGCTCGGCTTCCCGGAAGGGAAACCTCATCGTCAAAGCCCGCTTCGCGTGCAGCTCAGAAGCCAGCCGGCCGCACGTTCCGCCGGAGCTTTCTCCCGCCCGGGCCAATCCCTGTCCTTTCCCAAGAACATCCCGGGAGACTAAAAGGTTAATTGGCTTGTTTAAGATAATAACGTTGAAGCAATATTGCTTTCACTTTTTTATATGGGGTGTAACGGGTTATCTCTTCGTCATGCAGCCTTTTTTTCAGGTTCATGGCCGCCACCTGGTCAGCATCGGCAGTAAAACCGCATTGGCGGCATTTGAAAATGTCTCCATTGCGATTTCTCGCGTCAACCCACCCGCATTGCGGACACTCCTGGCTGGAATAGGCCGCGTTTTGCGGCCCGGGGTCGGTGACGGAGTAGATGTAGTTCTTGTATTCCCGGCGCTCCTTGATTATATTTCGCTGCCAGCCGCTTACCTTGCGAGAGAGGCCTTTGCTTTTGGCTTTGCCGCGCAGGTGAGCAAGGTTTTCGTAGGCGATTACCCGCGGCCGGCGTTCTTTGTAGAGTTCGTTAAACGCCCGGTTGATTTCGTTTTCGCACCTGGACCTGTATCTTTTATTCCTTTTCGTCTGCTTGATGAGGCCCAGATTGCGCCTTAGAATCCGCCAGGCTTTGTTGGGATCTTGCTCCAAGAATTTCCGGCGCAAGGCCCAGAGTTTCCCGCGTTTCCGGCTCTTGTCCAAAATATGGTCGGACATCTCCTGCAGGGCTTCGCCGTACTCGGGCCGGTACTTTTTGCCTGCGTCGTCGGTAAATACTTCCGTCACGCCCAGGTCGATGCCGGCTTCTTCCCCGCCGGACGGATGGATTCGGGGTTCCCTGTTCAAGTGGACTTCCACCGCTTGCTCGTCCGGCAGGAGAACTACCCGCAGGTTGCCTTGCATGGCGTGCATCCCGGTCAAGGGTATGACCACCCTTTCGCCGGGGGTTAATGTCGCTACGGCGATATACTGCCGCTTCCCGGCAGTAAATACCCGGTACATTTGCTGGTCCACAACGAAACTGCAGGCTTTTTTGACGCGGGGTCTTTTGCCTAAGATACGGCGGAAGGTGCGCTGCAAGTACTTTCTTACTCTTGCGCGGCCTTCCGTGTCCAGATTTATTTCTTCATTAACCATGTCTTCATTAGTGAAAATTGCCTGGAACCTCTCCCAATCCCGGCCGTGCTTTTTATCTCTGTACAAAAGCCAGAAGGCGTAGTGCTTTTCTTCGTCGGACAAGCCTTCATGACGGTAAAGCCGCTCTTTGACCTCGACGACGGCGGCCTCCCACTGCCTTTCCAGGGTGAACAGGGCGTCGTCCAAAGCCAGCTTCCACTGGCGGGCTTGCAGCCCGAAAGGGCTGGTGAAACCGACTGCAACCAGCTCGTCCCGCAGCTTGCGCTTGGCACTTAAGTGGTGCAGGTATTTGACGTGCCCGTATTTAACCAGAAAGGCGTCTTTCTGGCGGGCGTAGGCTTCTGCTGTTTGGACAATTTTGGCCCACTTATCCCTGTTCAGCGGCAGGCTTTTCTGCTTGATCGTCTGTCGCACCGGCTAATGCCTCCCTCACCGTTTTGGTCAACTTGCGGGCTTTATAGGTCCTCTGGCCGTACAGCCGGGCCGCGAAATGCTGGACGATGCTGATCAGGTCTTCGGTCAACTCCTGGGCCGGGGACATGTCTTCGGCTTTGTTGGCCACGAGGATTTCGCAGCCGAACTTGGCGAACAAATCCTCGAAGAAGTCGAACCCAAACCGCACCAGCCGGTCTTTATGGGCAACGATTACTGTTTTGACTTCTCCACGGGTGACCATCCCGCACAACTTCAGGAAATTTTTGCGCTTATAATTAAGCGCCGACCCTATGTCGGCAAATATCTCGTCCACAGCCAGCCCTCTGCCGGCGGCGAATTCCTTCAAGTAATGCAACTGGTTTTCCAGATCAGGTTTTTGTCCGGAGGACGATACCCGGGCGTATAATACGATTTTTTGGGGTTCCTGGCGGTTTTTTATCCCCAAGGCCCGGTAAAACATTTCTTCCGTATATCTACGCTTATTGGTAGGCGTGCGCAGGGCGACCAGTTTGCCTTCTTTGTCCCAGGCACGCAAGGTCGATACGCTGACCCCAAGTTTTTCGGCGAATTCGCTCACTGTGTAAAGTTTCATAAAACATCACCTGATATTAGTTTATATCAGGTGATGTCGGTTGACAATACCTATTATGGATAATTGTTAAAAGAAAAGAAACTGTTCCCAACCTCCGAAACCGCTGCTCGACACAGCGCCGCCTTTTAAAACGCCGGCATCCAACCTGGAAAGGGTAAGCATGCAACATACTTCATACCATTTATCTTTATCTCCCGGTCTTTTTTCCGCATCAAAATAATGACACCAAATTTTCTCAATGGCATTATCGTTGCGATACATGTTATAGTCAAAAATACCGGCCTGTCCGCTGTCAACGCCGATATCGCCGCTTATATGCTCCCAGCCATTTTCAGGTAAATTATGGTCTTTATGGTGTGCAATCAGTTCGGCGCAGCGTTCTCCCCATACTCCTTCATCATTAATTCTTTTAACAAAAGCAAGCCAAATTCCTTTTTTGACGTTGTTTATCTCTGCCTGGCACCATGTGCCAAGCGGGTAACAGGGATCAGATACAACCAATTTCCCACTTTTGCATTTGAATTCGCCAAGGGTAACCATGTTTTTAGCTCCTTTCTCTTGTTTTCTATAGCCTGCCCGGCACTTTTCGCATAAGCTCTTTTAAAACATCCAACGACCCGTGCATTCCTTTTGCCGAGACCATCATTACAAATATTACTATTCCTGCCAGCCCTATAAGCCAGTCAACTACGCTCCCGGTCCTTACTAATGGTACGCGCGTGCGCTTCTGGTAGGGATACAGCAAAGGTATCCCTGAGGGCGTCAATGCGTCCTCCGCCAGGTGGACGCTGTACCCAATTAGAAAAGGCACCTGCGGCCACCCTAAAGCTTTTATGGCTAACCAGGCGGCTGCCATCCCTAAAAGGGAGTGCGTGACGCCCCTATGCGGCATAAACGTTAAAACTAAAAACGCTATCCCCGCCGCCAGCAATAAAGGAAGCCTGGTCTGGTACCAGGCTCCCAACAGCATTACGCTTGCTATCCCCCGGCCTATCCTGCCGGGCGGCATCCCGGGCGTCATCTCCCGGCTTATCAGGCTGTCCGGATGGTCTATGTCCGGCATTAAAGCTCCTAACGCGGCCATTCCCAGGCCGGCATAGTCGTGGACCAGCAAAGAAGCCGCCGCAAGACCAGTGAAAAGATGCGTGCTACCCCGCATTTCAAGCACCTGCCTTTGTAAGTTCTTTTGCCACTTCTTTTAACGCTAACGCAATCTTATCCCGGTGAGGGACCAGATAAATGTCCCTTTGCTTTTTATATTCTTCCGCGCTTTCCCACCCGTCTTTGCCGACCAGGGGGCGCAGGACGTAAGTATCATTGTGCTTTACCAGGACGGTCCCCTGGCACCGGAACCCGTGTAAAAGCCAGCAGACGTCATAGTCTAATGCCACCATTTTTAGGTTAAGCAGCTTTTCCCACAACACGCTGTCTTCTTTTATGTCCGGCCGGGGGTCAGTTATGCGTCTTTCCTTTTGCATTGTTTCAGCTCCTTCCTTATAGCGAACATCTGTTTGAGAGTATTATACATCCTCACCCCACCTGCGCGCAAGGTTGTATTTTGTCTATTTTTGTCGATGCATTATCCTGCAATGTTTTCGGCCACTACTTCGAAATTGGTCAGATTTATCCTCGTCGCCGAGATGGGCGAGCCCACTTTATCGAAAGCCGTGATGGCCTGCAGGACGCCTTCCGCCATGATAAACTGGCCTTTCTTTAAGCTCACGGCCCGTTTGGCCACATCGCCCCAACCCATAAGGGTGATGGTTTCTTTCTTCCCGTTGCGCCCGGTAAGGAGAATTATCCTTATCGCTTCTACCTGCCCTTTCTGGCTGTTAACCTGCGTTATTTTGGGCTCGTTGACGACGCTTCCCGCGATTATCACCCTGTTCACGTATTTTTTAACTCCTTTCTTTATCAGCTTTTTATACCTCTTCACGTTGACTATCTCAGGCTTTTTCCCGGCGGCCAGCAGGTCGTCCAGCCCTTTATATCGCAAATCCCATACGGCATAAAAGATTTTTATGCCGGCGCGGTACAGTTCCCGCCCCAGCTTCAAAGCGGCCCTGGCCACGTTTTCGTTTTCTTTCGCGTCGGCATCGTAAGCAATCACCGCTTCCTTAACGCCGTTTTCAACCAAATCTTTTACAAATTCTCCGGCGTCCCAAGAATTGACCCCGGGCACGGCCACTACCGTCTCACCCAGATAATGCGACGCCACGTCGGCTTTCAGCGGCCCTTCAGTTATCCAGACGCGCTCCAGATTGCCGTTCCTGGCAACATGGTAGCGCGCCTTCGCCTTAGGACCTTGCCCTTTCTTGGAAGATAGCCACCTGTATTTGCCTTTTGCCGGATTGTCAAGCCGTACCTGCACCCCCCATATCTCACCTTTAAAATTTTTCACCGGTATAAGCAGTCCGGGCGCCCCGGATAGATACCAGCCACGTTCTCCTGCAGAGAACCCGGGCACGCTTGAAGGGTCTTCCCGTTCTAAAACAGCCTTTACCGCTTCGCTCCGGCCGTGCCCGGGCAGCGTGGCGTACGGGCTATGCCTATCTTCCGGCAGCCCCCGCTTTAATAACTGCTCCTTATGCTCTTTAGATAACGGCAAACTGCGGAATAAAAGCCGGTAAACCCTGTCCAGCTTTGACGGGTCTGCCGGCTCTTCTTCAGGTTGGGGTATATAAGTCTGTCTTTTAATCCCCGGGTCGTCTATCCTGCCGCTGAAACCGCACTTGTGGCAGTAAAACACTCTTTTTTCAAGGTTTACGTACAGATGTTTTTTTGTGTCCCCGCAGGCTGGGCAGTCGGCCTGGTATTCATTTCCTCCCGCCGGTTTCAAATGCAGGCCTTCTAAAAACCCTAGAGCGTTGATTACCATCGGGCATACAGCTCCTGTTTAAATTTAAAAAATTAAATCGCTGTGCCTTTTAAAACTAAAAAATTCTCCTCCCGGTCCAACGATTATAAAATCTAAAACGGGTATAGATAATAGTTTTCCTGCTTTTATTAAATTTTGACATATAAGCTTATCGCTTTCTGAAGGGGTAACATCGCCGCTGGGATGATTGTGGACGCAAATTATCCCAGAAGCACCGGCCAGAATGGCTCCTTTAAAAACTTCTCTGGGCGGCGCTAGTACTTCACTTATCGTACCCATAGAAATAATTTGCACCCCGTTTATTTTTTGTTTTACATCCATAAACATCACCAAAAAATGTTCCCGGTCAGCCTCATTTAATAAATTCATAGCGATTTTTACTGCCGTATCGGGCATCTTTATTTCTTTATCCAGGTAACCTATCCTTTTTTCTTTTACCAGTCTCACATTTACCAGGTTGACGGCGTAACGCTTTGGATAATTTGGATAAGTTGCATATTCATCAAACACCGTTTCTTGCTGCATGGCAGCAACCTCCTTTTTTGGTTTTTTTAGTTAATTTAAACTTCACTTTTATTTAATTGTTAATTTAGAAACCGTTATTTTTGACTGCCGGAAGCCGTCATGTGGCCGCCGGCAATTGCAGCTTAATGCCTTGCCCGCGCCGGAAAACTTTTATCTTTTTCCGGCCCGGGCAGGACATTTAGCCCTGCGCCGTTAGATCAAAACGCCGTTTGTTAAAACATAATGGCGGCTTATTTTAGCTACAGCGTCTATTAAATCTGCCCAAAATACTTTACGGGCTAACTTTTTCTTTAACCTAGGATTTTTTTGGACTGCATTCAAAAGAACAGCTTCTGCGGCTTTAGCCGGAGTGACCCCCAACAAATTTTCCTCTACCGGCAGTATCAGTTTTTCTTTCCACGGTTTTTCTGGAGATACTATCTCGACCCAGCGGTATATAATTTGACCCCCTTTAGATAACGGTTCAATTTTTGCTTTATACCAGCGTTCTTCCTTCGCTTTTTTGTATACAGTATCAACCCAGTTATCCGGTATGCTGTCCAAAGAAAATTCCGCTATAAGGGCTACAGGGTAATATTTTTCTTCCGCTTGCTTCATGTCACGGTATCGGTTTCTGGGATTGTGGTCTTTTCTTTTCTGGAACCCCCGGTAAATCTCCAGCACCTTGTCGTCCAGGTTAATAATATAAGCCCATTCGCAGAATAAAGAATCGGCCAGAAAATCGCGGTTGTCTATCATATACCGCAGCCCGCCTGCTGTATATGCCCGCGGCCTTCCCTGGGCGTGTCTCAGCAAGCAATACCAGTCGTCTAACCTTTGTTCTCCTACCGAAAGGTCGGCAAACCTTTCGCACTCTTTGATCTGGTCAGGTGTGGGGCGGCTGTCGCCGTCAACAAGGATGATTTTCCCGGCGGCGTCAACCATCCGCTCGTACGGAGTTTCCTGGATGAAATCCACTATCGTTTGCCCCAACTGTTCAGGGTACGAATCAAAATGGTTGAAAGTTAACTTATCCATGCCATCAATTCTGAAACCATAAGCTCCTCTCGTGCTCATTTCTAGGGCGCAGGCGGGAAACGGCCCGCCTACGCCAGCACCTCCTTCTTTTAAAATTTGGTGTCGGCTTCAAACGGGCCGTCTCCGCTCTGTTTACTGATTTTTCCCCGGCAAAAGTCTTAAACTATTAAGCGCAACCAACCGCTTCGTAGTAATCTATTTTTTTTTCTAAAGCCTTAACATCAATGCCTTCTTTCAGATATGGTTTCAACAGATTTAAAATATCAGCTTTAACTTTCTCGGCAGTTAAGTTTTTGTAAACAATATTAGAATCAAACTGCCAGGGATAACCGGCCGGCATACCGAAATATATCCCGCCGTCCATTTCTGCTGAATCTACCCAAGTTAGATATTCGTAGCCCGGTTTATAGGTTAATTCATCGAGGAATTCATGAAAATTAATGTCATCGTCTTCTACAATTCCATCTTCGTCGCTCCCAAGGCCGATTAACTCGGCCATTTTGTAGGCGTCGAACATCGACTGTTTTACCTCCAACCCGTAAATAACTATTGGCCAGTATTCTATGCTCATCTTTTTTCACTCCTTCCAGTTTTATAAAAATTAGCCCCCTGAAAACCCACGGCCTCGTGCCGTGGGATGAAAGGGGAATCATTAAGCTATGCAAAAACTTCTCCCGTACCGTATAAGTTCCACTAGATTAGTTTTAACCGGCTTAGGAAGTCCTGCCAACTTAACGTAATCGCCGCAATTTTGTACCCCTTTTACCATATACCGCCGGCCATTATAAGCTACAATATCTTTAGGCTGATATGGATACCTCCGTTTCCTTACGCTCACCCTTCCATTGGATAC
>NZ_JAXGFQ010000023.1:0-49672 GCF_051020825.1 Moorella naiadis (nom. illeg.) | reverse complement strand
ATTTTTGCTTTTACTGCTCGTTCACCTGATTTGTGTACCTGAACCCAGTTTTGAAATAAAATCATGTGTCAGCACTGAGCATAAAAAAACCCCCTTGACAGGGATTTCTCCAAGGGGTATATTGTATAATAAGCTGGCTGGAACTTAATAAGGAATTAAACTCTTATCAAGAGCGGTGGAGGGACTGGCCCGATGAAGCCCGGCAACCCGCCCCCTCCTTTTTTACGAGGGCGACAGGTGCCAATTCCTGCAGGGCTAAAAGCCCTGAGAGATAAGGGGGGTAAGAAAGCGACTGCCTCTTCTTATCGGAGAGGTTTTTTTATTCCCCCGGGGCCAGCAAGTATATTCAGAAAGAGGGGAAGAAAAATGACCACTAACCAGCAGTACCGTTTTGCCACCCTAGCCGTCCAGGCCGGGCAGGAACCCGACCCGGCGACGGGAGCTCGGGCCGTACCTATTTACCAGACCAGCTCCTATGTTTTCCGTGACGCTGATCACGCCGCCGCCCTTTTCGCTCTGCAGGAAGAAGGCAATATTTACACCCGCATGATGAACCCAACTACTGACGTCTTGGAAAAAAGAGTCGCCGCCCTGGAGGGTGGTGTGGGAGCCCTGGCTACGGCCTCCGGCCAGGCGGCCATAACCCTGGCTGTAACCAATATTGTCACCGCCGGTCAGGAGATGGTAGCTTCCACCAGCCTCTACGGCGGCACCTTCAGCCTCTTTAATTCTACTTTACCCAAGTTTGGTATTAAAACCCGTTTTGTCGATAGCGCCGAGCCGGAAAACTTCCGGGCCGCCATTACTGACCGGACCCGGGCCCTCTATGTGGAGAGTATCGGCAACCCCAAGCTGGATGTGCCGGATTTGGAAGCAGTAGCGGCCATAGCCCACGAGGCGGGTATTCCTTTAATCGTCGACAACACCTTTGCCACCCCGTACCTGTGCCGGCCCTTTGACTCCGGGGCCGATATCGTCGTCCACTCGGCGACCAAGTTTATCGGCGGCCACGGCACCTCCATCGGCGGCGTAATCGTCGATGCCGGCAAATTCAACTGGGCGAACGGCAAATTCCCGGAACTGGTAGAACCCGACCCCAGTTATCACGGTATCAGTTATGTCCAGACCTTTGGCCCGGCAGCCTATATCGTCAAGGCCCGGGTACAGCTCCTGCGGGACCTGGGACCGGCCTTAAGTCCCTTTAACGCCTTCCTTTTCCTCCAGGGCTTGGAGACCCTGCACCTGCGCATGGAGCGCCATGTCGCCAATGCCACGAAGGTCGCCGGCTGGCTGGCCGAGCATCCGGCCGTGGCTTGGGTGAGTTACCCGGGCCTGCCCGGCCATCCCTCCTACGCCCGGGCCCAGAAATACCTGCCCCGGGGGGCGGGCGCCATCTTGACCTTCGGGATCAAAGGCGGCAAAGAAGCAGGGAAGAAGCTTATCAATAGCCTGAAACTCTTCTCCCTCCTGGCCAATGTTGGTGACGCTCACTCCCTGGTCATCCACCCGGCCAGTACCACCCACCAGCAGCTGACGCCGGAGGAACAGCTGGCTTCCGGGGTTACCGAGGACCTGGTCCGTCTCTCCATCGGCCTGGAGGACGTGGAAGACCTTATTGCCGACCTGGACCAGGCCTTAAACAGGAGCCGGTAGCCGGATGGATGGCGTCGGTATCGTCACAACCCGGTTATACCAGTGGCCGGAATCCTTGCAATTGGAAAGCGGGGCCTCCTTGGGCCCCCTTACCATTGCCTATGAGACCTATGGGGAGCTCAATGACCGGGGGGATAACGCCATCCTGGTCCTGCACGCCCTCACCGGTAACGCCCATATTGCCGGTCGCAACCTTCCGGAAGAGCGGCAGCCAGGCTGGTGGGACCCCCTGGTAGGACCTGGGCGAGCCCTCGACACCCGGCGTTACTTTGTCGTCTGCGCCAACGTCCTGGGTAGTTGCTATGGCACCACCGGACCGGCCAGCATTAACCCGGCCACCGGCAAACCCTATGGTATAGATTTCCCGGCTGTTACCATTCGTGATATGGTGCGGGCGCAAAAAATCCTCCTGGATTACCTGGGAGTAAAGCGCCTGGTGACCGCCATCGGCGGTTCCATGGGCGGGATGCAGGTCCTGGAATGGGGCTTCCTCTATCCCCAGATGCTGGATTCTATTATCCCCATTGCCGCCTGCGGTCGAACAACCCCCATGCAGATCGCCTTTCATAATGTCCAGCGGGAGGCCATTTACGCCGACCCTCACTGGCAGGGGGGTAATTACTACGAGAGCAGCGGTCCCAGGCTGGGGCTGGCCCTGGCCCGGCGCATCGGCATTATTACCTATAAAAGCGACCCTGCCTGGACTCTGAAGTTTGGTCGCACCCTGGCGGACCCGCAAAAGTTTTTTGATCTAGAAGGGCAGTTTGAAGTTGAGAGCTACCTGGCCTACCAGGGTAAAAAGTTGGTGGAGCGTTTTGACGCCAATTCTTATCTGTACCTGACCAAGGCCGTGGACCTCCATGACGTCAGCCAGGGCCGGGGGAGCTATCAAGAAGTCTGGCAGGGCTTCTCCTGCCCCTGCCTGGGAATAGGCATCTCCAGCGATTTTCTCTTTCCTCCCTACCAGGTACGGGAGATTGTCCAGCTGATTAACGCCGGCGGCGGCCAGGCCTGTTACGCGGAGATTGATTCCCCCTACGGCCACGATGCCTTCCTGATCGAATTTAACCAGCTGGCAGCCATTATCCAACCTTTTCTCCAAAAACTGCGCCCGGACCTGGCTGCTGAAAAAAGTATTGCCCATCCGGCGGGTATACGGTAAAATTGAGGAGTATAAGAGGAGTGAAGCTGAGTTGGGACCAATCAACCTGGGCCTCTTGGGGCTGGGCACCGTCGGCAGCGGTGTCGTCCAACTGCTGGAACAGAATAAAGCCCTTATTACCCAGAAGCTGGGCCAGCCCCTGAATATAAAACGCATCCTGGTCCGGGATTTAAAGCGTCCCCGCCAGGTGGATGTTGCTCTGGACCTACTTACCACCGAAGTGGAAACCATCTTGAATGATCCGGACATTACTATCATCGTCGAGGTTATGGGCGGCACCGGAGCTGCCCGGGAGTATATTCTCCAGGCCTTGCGCCGGGGAAAGAGTGTAGTAACGGCCAACAAGGACCTCCTCGCCCTTCATGGCAAGGAGCTTTTTGATGCCGCCGAAACCCACGGTGCCGATCTCCTTTTTGAAGCCAGCGTTGGCGGCGGTATACCCATTATCCGCCCCTTAAAGGAGTGCCTGGCCGGTAACCGTATCCGCCAGGTCATGGGGATTGTTAATGGTACCACCAATTATATCTTGACCAAAATGAGCCGCGAGGGCAGAGATTTTGCTGACGTCCTGCAGGAAGCCCAATCCCTGGGCTACGCCGAAGCCGACCCTACGGCTGATATTGAGGGCGACGATGCCGCCCGCAAAATGGCCATCCTGGCTTCTATCGCCTTCAGCACGCGCATTACCTACCCGGAGGTCTACCGGGAGGGCATTAGTAACCTTTCCTCCCACGACATTGATTATGCCCGGGATATGGGTTACGCCATCAAGCTCCTGGGTATCGCCCGGGAAGACGAAGAAGGGATCGAGGTCCGGGTTCACCCGGCCCTGGTTCCCTTGCATCACCCCCTGGCTGCCGTCAGCGATGTCTTTAACGCCATCTTTGTCGAGGGCGACGCCGTCGGCGAAGCCATGTTTTATGGCCGGGGTGCCGGTTCCCTGCCTACTGCCAGCGCCGTGGTGGGTGACGTTATAGAAGCGGCCCGCAACCTTCAGCATCACAACCGGGGCCGCATTTCCTGTACCTGTTTTTATGATAAACCCCTGAAACCCAGGGGAGCCATAATTACGAAATATTACCTGCGTCTGATAGTTGTCGACCGGCCGGGGGTCCTGGCCACCATCGCCGGGATTTTTGGTGAGCGGGAGGTTAGCCTGGCCTCGGTCATCCAGGAGCGCATGCTCGGCGACCTGGCGGAGCTGGTGCTCATCACCCACCGCGTGCGCGAGAAGAATGTCCAGGAGGCCCTGCAGGCCCTGGGTAGCCTGCCGGTAGTCAAAGAAATAGCCAGTGTAATACGGGTTGAAGGAGGAGACGCCAGGTGAACTGGCCCGGGGTTATTCGTGCTTACCGGGAGTTTCTGCCGGTGACGGAGGAGACTCCCTTGATTACTTTACAAGAGGGGAATACCCCCCTTATCGCCGCCGGGAATCTCTCCCGGGAGTTGGGCCTGAAACTTTACTTTAAATACGAGGGGCTCAACCCCAGCGGTTCCTTTAAGGACCGGGGCATGGTCATGGCTGTAGCCAAGGCCATGGAGGCCGGTTCCCGGGCCATCATGTGCGCTTCCACGGGCAACACCTCGGCCTCAGCGGCGGCCTACGCCGCCCGGTGCGGCTTAAAGTGTAGTGTCCTCATCCCCGAGGGTAATATCGCCCTGGGGAAACTCGCCCAGGCCCTCTTTTACGGGGCCAGGGTCATAGCTATCCAGGGCAATTTTGACGATGCCCTGGCCCTGGTCCGGAGCATCACCGCCAAGCACCCTATTACCCTGGTCAATTCCATCAATCCCTTCCGCATTGAAGGGCAAAAAACGGCCGCCTTCGAGGTCTGTGACGTCCTGGGGGAAGCGCCGGACTACCTGGCCATCCCGGTGGGCAACGCCGGCAATATCACCGCCTACTGGAAGGGCTTCAACGAGTATTACCAGGCCGGGCGCAGCCATGCCCTGCCGAAGATGATCGGCTTCCAGGCCGAAGGGGCCGCCCCCATTGTCCGGGACGAAGTGGTCCCGAATCCCGAGACCGTGGCCACGGCCATTCGCATCGGCAATCCGGCCAGCTGGCAACCGGCCGTCCGAGCGGCCAGGGACTCCGGCGGCTTTATCGACTGCGTCAGCGATGACGAGATCCTGGCCGCCCAACATAAGCTAGCCACTGCCGAAGGCATCTTCGCCGAACCGGCCTCGGCTGCTTCCTTGGCTGGAGTCCTCAAATATGTTAAGAAAGGTTACTTCCGCCAGGGCGACCGGGTTGTCTGCGTCTTAACGGGGCACGGGCTGAAGGACCCCAACATCGCCATCAAGCAAGTGGCCGAACCTGTCTCCCTGCCGCCTAAGGAAGACCGCATCCTGGAAATTGTGCTGTAAAATTGTAGTTATCATTTCCGACTGGTAGAGGGAGCAAGCAGACAGGTTTCGCACGATTGACTAAGCCGGCTGCGCTGCCGGGAGTCACTTTTATAATCCAAAGGGGCTAAAGGGGCAGGGGAAATATGCCGCTGGTACGGGTACCAGCTACGACGGCCAACCTGGGGCCGGGTTTTGATACCCTAGGGATGGCCCTGGAGCTTTTTGATGAACTGCTAATTGAGCAAGCTACCGCGCCACAGATTATCATCTCCGGTGAAGGAGAGGCCAGCATACCCCGGGGTCCGGAGAACATTGCCTACCGGGCCGCCCGGGCTGTCTTTACCAGGGCGGGGGTGCCCCCGGTACCTTTGAAGCTGGAGATGCATAACTCTATTCCCGTCGCCCGGGGCCTGGGCTCCAGCGCCGCAGCCCTGGTAGGGGCCATCGTCGGGGCCAATGCCCTTCTGGGGGAACCCCTGGGTCCGCCCGAATTACTCAACCTGGCCACCTCCCTGGAAGGGCACCCGGATAACGTCGCCCCGGCTTTTTTAGGCGGTCTGGTGGCCTCCGCCAGGGAGGGGGATCAGGTTGTTTGCCGGCGCCTGGACCTGCCACCGGGTTTAATGACCGTCGTCGCCATCCCCCAGTTCAGCCTGTCGACCCGGGTCTCCCGGGGAGTTCTACCAGCCAGCGTTACCCTGGAAGACGCCGTCTTTAATATCAGCCGGGTAGCCGTTTTCCTGGCGGCTGTTACCGGCGGCGACCTGGAACTCATGGGCAAGATGATGGTCGACAGGCTGCACCAGCCCTATCGCTTGCCCCTGGTGCCGGGAATGGCCGGGGTTTTTGCGGCAGCCCGGTCAGCCGGCGCCCTCGCCGTGACCCTGAGCGGTTCCGGCCCTTCAGTAATCGCCTTTTGCCGGGGCTCCCAGCCGGAGGTAGGGCCGGCCATGGCCGCGGCTTTTGCCCGCCAGGGAGTAACCTGCACCATCAAAGAACTGGCGCCATGTAACCACGGGGCAGTAGTTATTTGAGATTATGGAGGAGATATCATGGCCCTCATAGTCCAAAAATACGGCGGCACCTCCGTTAACGGGCCAGAACGGGTCAAAAACGTGGCCCGCCGGGTGGTCAATACCCGCCGCACCGGGAACGACGTGATCGTTATTGTGTCGGCCCCGGGCGATATGACCGACGACCTCATTGCTCTGGCCCACGCCATCAATCCCGACCCGCCGGCCCGGGAAATGGACATGCTCCTGGCCACCGGAGAACAGACATCCATCGCCCTGCTGGCCATGGCCATCCATGCCCTAGGGGAACCGGTTATCTCCCTGACAGGACCCCAGGTGGGCATCTTGACGGACAACGTCCACTCCAAAGCCCGCATCCTGGAAGTAGGCTGTGACCGCCTGCGCCGGGAATTGGAACAAGGTCGGATTGTCATTGTCGCCGGCTTCCAAGGAAAGACCTGCGCAGACGAGATAACAACCCTGGGCCGGGGCGGCTCGGATACCACCGCCGTAGCGGTAGCCGCTGCCCTGCAGGCCGACGTCTGCCAGATCTACACCGATGTGGACGGCGTCTATACAGCCGACCCCCGGGTGGTACCGGAGGCCAGGAAACTGGCAGTAATCTCCTATGATGAAATGTTGGAACTGGCCAGCCTGGGCGCCCAGGTACTTCAGCCCCGGTCGGTAGAGTTCGGTAAATTAAATCATGTCGTCCTGGAGGTACGCTCCAGCTTTAACGATCACGAAGGAACCCTGGTTAAAGAGGTGACGGAAATGGAAAGAAAAATGGTCGTCAGCGGCATCGCTGGTGATCGTAACGTTGCCCGGATCGCTCTTTATGATGTCCCCGACCGGCCGGGTATCGCCAAATCCCTTTTTGTAGCCCTGGCCCGGGAGGGCATCAATGTTGATATGATCGTCCAGAGCGCCATGCGTGATGAAGTCAACGACATTGCCTTTACCGTAACCCGCGATGACCTCCACCAGGCCCTGGCAGTTACCGAACGGGTCAAGGAGGAAATCGGCGCCAGCAGGGTGACATTTAACGACCGGGTGGCCAAGGTCTCCATTGTCGGCGCCGGCATGATCACCAATCCCGGCGTAGCCGCCGCCATGTTCGCCTGCCTGGCGCAGGAAGAAATAAATATTCACATGATCAGTACCTCGGAAATCAAGGTTTCGTGCATCATCGACGAAGAACACCTGACCCGGGCCATGCAGTCCCTGCACCGGCACTTTGGCCTGGATAAAGAATAGCTGGAGGGCTTAAGTACCTTTCTGCCAACCCGCGCATAAGATGCAGGGAGAAAACCTGCAGGGGGTGATTATGCGTGGGCCAGAACCAGATACCCTGCCCTTCCGGCCGCTACTGGCGGGTAGCAGCAGGGGATACCCTCTACCTAATAGCATTACGCACAGGGACTACCGTAGCCGAACTGGAACGCTTGAATCCCGGCGTCGACCCCTATAACCTCCAAATCGGCCAGGTCCTTTGCCTGCCGGCGGAACAACCCTGCCCTTCGGGGGTTTACTGGCAGGTGGCTCCGGGGGATACCCTGTACAGCATTGCCCGGGCTACGGGTACAACCGTCGCCAGGCTTTTGGAACTTAACCCCCATATCGATCCCTATAACCTCCAGGTCGGCCAGAATATCTGCCTGCCGGGGTAAAGGGAAAGATTAAAGGGCGATAGGTACAACCTGTCGCCCTTTCTTTTTAAGCCTGAGCACCAGCGGCGTTACTGGTTAGAGCAACCCCGGCCAGTTCGCCGGTAAACTGGCCGTCCTGGTAGGCCAGCCGGCCGTTGACGATAACCGCCTTGATGCCGGCTGGTGTCCGGGCCGGTTCCTGGAAGGTGGCCCGGTCGGCGATC
This sequence comes from Moorella naiadis (nom. illeg.), assembly GCF_051020825.1. Classification (NCBI taxonomy): domain Bacteria; kingdom Bacillati; phylum Bacillota; class Clostridia; order Neomoorellales; family Neomoorellaceae; genus Neomoorella; species Moorella naiadis (nom. illeg.). Next base: position 41,619 of record NZ_JAXGFQ010000023.1, on the reverse strand, counting down.
GTCTCCGGGTCGAAGAGCACCAGGTCAGCGTAGTAGCCGGCCGTCACCTTGCCCCGCCCCCGCAGGCCGAGCCTGGCCGCTGGTCGCGAAGTCATCTTCGCCACCGCCTCTTCCAGGGTCAGGAGTTTTCGCTCCCGGACATAGCGGCCCAGGACCCGGACGAAGGTGCCATACAGACGGGGATGGGTCTGGTCGCCGGAATAGATGCCATCGCTACCGATAGTTGTCACCGGGTGGTGGAGAATAAGGCTTAAGGTTTCCTCGCTGGCGTGGTAGGTCTCGATGGCCAGGCTGCCACCTTCGGTCCGGAGCAGGTCGAGGAGGGCGTCGGCCGGCTCACAACTACGTTTGCTCCCGATCTCCGCCAAATTCAGGCCAACGCAATCTTCGTTCTCCCCATGGGCTACGGCGTTAATTACCAGCCGGTCATAGCCCAAGGAACTCACCATATTATCCCAGCCGGGCAGGCCTTCTTGCCAGGCTTTTTTTATTCTGGCGCAAATTTCCAGGGAATGCAGGCGTTCCTGGAGGGCGGCGGTGCCGCCGGCAACAGCCCAGGGGGGTAGGAGGGAGGCGGCCGTAGTCGAACCGGCGATGTAGGGATAGGTATCCCAGGTAACGTCCTGGCCTTGTTCCCGGGCTGCCGCCAGCAGGGCCAGGGCCCGGGGTATTTGCGGCCAGTTGCGGGGACCGCAGGCTTTAAGGTGGGAGATATGGACGGGAATACCGGCCTGGCGCCCGATCTCCAGGGCTTCCTCGATAGCTTCCAGAACGCCGTCGGATTCGTTGCGGATATGGCTGACGTAGATCCCTCCATACTGGCGGGCTACTCGACAGAGGGCAATCAGTTCCCCGGTCGGGGCATAACACCCCGGCGGGTAGAGGAGGCCGCTGGATAGTCCCATGGCCCCCTCTTGCATAGCCCGATCCAGCAGGGCAGCCATGGCATCCAGCTCATTCTTGCCGGCCCGGCGGTCATCCATCCCTATGACCGCCAGACGGATAGAACCGTGGCCAGTATAAGTAGCTACATTGACGGCTATGCCCTGGCGTTTTAGCTGGGTGAAATACCCTGCTACACTACCGGCCCGGAACTTGGCAGGAATCCCCCCCAGTACCGGGCTGGCATAGGCAGCCAGCAGGGGCAAGCTCTCCTCGTGGCTGGGCACCAGGGACATACCGCAGTTGCCGACGACCTCGGTAGTGACGCCCTGGGCCAGTTTGGCCCGGTCCTCCGGGTCCCGCAGGAGTTCGGCATCGGCATGGCTATGAAAGTCAATAAACCCGGGGGCAACCACCAGGCCGCCGGCGTCAATCATCCTGGCTGCCGGGGCCTGCTCCAGCCGGCCCAGGGCGGCGACCCTGGCCCCCTGTAGACCTACATCGGCGCGAAAAGGGGGGCGGCCGGTACCATCAACCACCGTGCCGCCCTTGATTAACAGGGAAAACATGCAAGCCATCTCCTTAACATTAAACCCGCCTGTATTATATTAAGCTCGCCCGCATTTGACAAGTCCCGGCAGCAAATCCCGGCCATATAAAAGGGGCCCGGTGGCCCGGACCCATGGTATATGAAGGAGGAACGGCTTTAATAGGGTTAAATAGAACTTATGCTGCGGTCGCTGGATGATAAGCTAAATAGCGTCTTCGCCCTGTTCACCCGTGCGGATGCGGATGGCGGTTTCCACCGGATAGATAAAGATTTTCCCGTCGCCGATCTCGCCGGTCCGGGCTTCCCGGGAGATGATGTCGACAATTTCCGGCACCCGGTGGTCCAGGGCGATAATCTCCACTTTAACTTTAGGTAACAGGTTGACCGTATAAAGGTTGCCGCGATAATACTCCGTCTGACCGCGCTGCAGGCCGCAACCCAGGACATGGGTTACGGTCATGCCGTGGATACCGTATTTGCCCAGGGCTTCTTTAACGGTCTCCAAACGGGAGGAACGGATAATAGCCTCAATCTTCTTCACTAAACTACCCTCCCAGCTTCTTTATAACTTATTTTTTATTGCCATTCCCGGTAATGCCTACCTGACCGCCTAATTTCGTGCCGGAACTTCCTGCCGCCGGGGGGCGTATGCAATTTGCCCGACCGGGGCCAGTTCGGGGCTATAGGCGTCACCAAAGGTCAGCATGAAGTCAGGATAGGCCAGGGCGCCCATTTCGGGAATATCCAGGCCCGCTTCTTCGGCCTCGGGTTTAACGCGGATACCCATAACGCGGTCGAGTAGCTTGTAAAAAACATAGGTAGCGCCGAAGCCCCAGATAAAAACTACCACCATGTTGATCAGCTGGGCCACTAGCTGGGTAGGGTCGCCGTAAAAGAGACCGGTAACCCCCCGGCCGGCTGCCCCCAGATAGCTGTCGGCGCCGACGCCGTTCCAGCCGGTACCGTAGGTACCGTCGGCAAAGAGACCTACCGCCAGGAGCCCCCAGAGGCCGTTCACCAGGTGGACGGAGATAGCGCCCACCGGGTCATCGATCTTGGCGACATGATCGAAGAAATAGACGCTCCAGACTACCAGGACACCGGCCACAGCACCAATCAGGCAGGCTACCGGCCCATTGACAAAGGCGCTAGGAGCAGTAATGGCCACCAACCCAGCCAGGACACCGTTACACATCATGGAGGGATCCGGTTTGCCCTGGCGCCACCAGGTATAAAGCATAGAAGTCAGGCCGCCGACGGCCCCGGCCATCATAGTGTTGACCGCCACCACGGCGATGCGCAGGTCGTTGCCGGACAGGGTGCTGCCGGGGTTGAAACCGAACCAGCCAAAGAAGAGAATGATGGTTCCCAGGATAGCCATCGGGATGTCGTGGCCGGGAATGGCCGCCGGTTTTCCGTCCCGGTATTTCCCCAGGCGCGGTCCCAGGATCATGGCTCCCGCCAGGCCGGCCGCCCCGCCGATGGAGTGAACGACACCGGAACCGGCGAAATCGACGGCCCCATGGCCCAGGCCCAGTTTGGTTCCCAGCTGGGCCAGCCAACCGCCGCCCCAGACCCAGTTACCGAAGACGGGGTAGAGGAGCATGGCAATGAAGAAGGAGCCCAGAACAACGGCGCCGAATTTTACTCTTTCGGCCATGGCGCCGGTAGGAATGGTGACGGCCGTATCCATAAAGACCATTTGGAAAAGGAAGAGGGCAAAGACACCGACATCATAGGCATCGCCGTTGAGGAAAAAGCCCTTGAAGCCTAAGAGTCCCCAGCCGCCGGCAGTCAACTCATGGACCAGGGGCGGCGTGCCGCCCAGGTTGGCTACCGCCCCCAGGCCGCCGAACATCAGGCCGAAACCCAGGACGAAGAAACCTACCGCACCGACCAAGAAGACCATGAGGTTCATAGCCATAGTATGGGCGGCACTCTTGGCGCGGGTGAAACCGGTCTCCACCAGGGCAAAACCGGCCTGCATAAAGAACACCAGGAAACCAGCCAGGAGGGTCCAGACGAAATTAAGACCTATTTTCAACTTGCCTGCTGCCGTCGCCAATTCTTCCAGGGTCGGGGCACCGCTCTGGGCCGCCGCAATATCCGCAGCGCCGCCGGTATTTACTCCGGTGGGATCCCCGGCCCAGGCCGGCAGGGCCAGGTAGAGGATGAGCACGGCAGCCAGGATTAAACCATAAATTAGGACAGACTTCTGCAACTCAAAATTCCTCATGTGGGAGCCTCCTTCTGCAGTGATATTCTTTGGACGGCATTGCCCACAAAAAAGAAAGACAGGGGTTTCCCGGCACGGTGTGCGGTTACGGAAAGGTGAGAAAGTCTTTACCGGGAACCCCGGACACAAAGAGATAAAAATACAAAGAACGAATGCCGGTTAATTTGACGATGGCATCACCACCTTGAAACAAAGGCTCCCGGCCGACCAGATTGCCGGCCAGGAGCGCCTTTACTCCAGCGGCGTAAAAGAGAAGCCCCCGTACCATCAGGTACGGGGGCTTCATTACCCGCTTGGGCAAACAACCTTGCTTGCTTGAAATAAATTATACTGTTACCCCGCCGGTTGTCAAGGTTTTTTTAGTTAAAAACTGTGATTTTACCGTACCGTCACCCGGTACTCCCGCATCCAGGTGTCAACCTGGGCCAGGTAGGCGAAGAGCTGGGGCCCGCTCATGAGCTGGCCGAACCAGGGCAGGTTAAAGACCTCCCGGGACAGGGCCAGGGCTTTGACTGCCGGTACATCAATAAAAGGCAGCAGGGGCGAAGCGGTATCCGCCAGGATCTCCAGTAGCCAACTACGGACGGCTTCCAAGTAGGCCGGGTTGTAGGTCTTGGGGTAGGGGCTCTTGCGCCTGGTGATCACCGCCGCCGGCAGGAGGTCTTCCAGGGCCCGGCGCAGGATGCCCTTTTCCATTTGGCCGGCGAATTTCATCTCCCAAGGGATATTCCAGACATACTCTACCAGGCGATGGTCGCAGTAGGGCACCCGGACCTCCAGGCCCACGGCCATGCTCATACGGTCCTTGCGATCCAGCAACACCGGCATAAAGCGGGTAAGGCTCAGGTAGGAGATCTCCCGCAGCCGGGCCGCCCGGTCCTCCTCCCCCGGCAGGCGAGGTACTTCCGCCAGGGCTTCCCGGTAACGCTGAGCTACGTACTCCTCTGGCCGGACCAGATCTTTCAACTCTGGGGATAGGAGACGCAGCCGCTCCTGGCCGGCCCGGTTCCAGGGGAAGGTGTCGGCCGCTAAGGCCTTCTCACTCCGGAACCAGGGATAACCGCCGAAGACTTCATCGGCAGCCTCTCCAGACAGGGCGACGGTGGCTTCTTTTTTTACCTCCCGACAGAAGAGGAGCAGGGAGGAATCGACGTCGGCCATCCCCGGCAGGTCCCGGGCCCGCATGGCCGCCTTCAAGGAGTTGACCAGTTCCGGGGTATCAATGTAAACGTAGTGGTGGGTGGTTCCCAGGTATGCTGAAACCATCTGCACCCAGGGGGCATCCGGGTTGGGCTGGAAGTGGCTGGGCTGAAAGTAGCGGTTATTATCGACATAGTCTACCGACCAGGTATGCACAGGACCCTGACCCCGGGCCTGAAAGGCCCGGGCGGTGAAGGCGGTCACGGCACTGGAGTCCAGCCCGCCGGAAAGGAGGGTGCAGACGGGTACGTCGGCTACCAGCTGCCGTTCCACGGTATCCTCCAGTAGCTGGCGCACTTTAGCGACGGTTGTCTCCAGATCATCAGGGTGGGGGCTGCTCCGCAGGGACCAGTACTGATGTAAACGCAGGCCCCGCCGGTCATAGATCATGTAGTAGCCGGGCTTCAATTCGTCTACATTATGAAATACCCCGTGCCCCGGCGTCCGGGCCGGTCCCAGGACCAAGACCTCAGCCAGGCCTTCGGCACTCACCTCCGCCTTCACTGCCGGGTGGGCCAGGAGGGCCTTCAATTCCGAGCCAAAGAGAAAGGAGTTATTCAAGCAGGTGTAGAAAAGGGGTTTAACCCCCAGGCGGTCCCGAGCCAAAAATAGGCGTTCCCTGGCCGCTTCCCAGATGGCAAAGGCAAAGATGCCATTGAAATGCTCGACACAGTCCGATCCCCATTCCATATAGGCCGTCAGCAAAACCTCCGTGTCCGAATGGCCGCGGAAGGTATACCCCCGGGCCAGGAGGTCCCGGCGGATATCCTCGGTGTTATAAAGCTCCCCATTATATGAAACAACAAACTTTTCCTCGCCCCGGCAGCGCACCATAGGCTGGCCGCCCCCGGCAGGGTCAACGACAATTAAGCGGCGGTGCCCCAAGGCCGCCCGGGCTGAAATCCAGGTTCCGGCGGCATCAGGCCCCCGGTAGGCCAAGGTGGCGGTCATGGCTTCCAGGATGGGGACCTGCCTGGTGAGGTCCTGTTCCCAGTCCACCCAGCCGGTAATTCCGCACATAGCGCTCCCCCCCAGCAGGCATAGCGGAAATGCCTTTAATTGAAACCCGCCCCTCACCGGACGCCGTTGCCCGCGGGGGTCACGCCCTTGCAACCCCGTTGCAGCCGGGTTCCATCATGATCTTATGCCGCCGGCGGGAAAAAGTGCCCCCGTAATCAGCTTTCAAGGGCTGCATGCCCCTGTCCCAGTTCCGGTAAGTTTAACTTAGCAGCGAAGCGGCCAGGGCCACCAGGAAGATGCCGTCAAAGACGCCGGCGCCGCCAATGCTGACTACCTGGGACTGGAGCCGGCGAATGGCCCCCAGGTTGAGGATGTCCGCTCCCAGGAGGGTTCCGATAGCCCCGGCGATATAGGCCACAGGGGCAGCGTGATGGGGAGCGACGATAACGGCCGCCAGGGCGGCTACTATGGGCGGGATAAAGGTAGGGATGGAGATACCAACTCCAGGGACTACTCGGGCCAGGAGTTTGGCGACGACGGTAACAATCAAGGTAGCCAGCAGGGAGGGTACCAAGGGGGCTCTGGTAGTCAGGAGGTGCAGGGAAAAGAGAATGGGGATCACCGCCCCACCGACATTAATGCACAGGAGCTGATAGCTCACCTGGGGTGGGTAGTAGAAGAAAAAGGGGAAGGGCCCACAACGGCGCTCCTGAAGGAAAAGCCGGCGGCGGGAAATGGGGATGTTAATCAGGCCGCCGATGATTGAAGCCGACAGTAATAACATTGCCCCGGCCGGGGAAAGCCCTAACCGGGAGAAAGAAAAAACAGCCAGATTCAGGAAGAAGGAGGCCAGGAGCATAGGGATAAATAAAAACAGGAACAATAACGGCCAAAGCATTTAATCTCACCTCGGTTTTAGTTTTAACCATTTTAACACAAAACAGGTCTTGACGGCCGGTAAGAGTATGTTATAATGATAAAAAAGCTTGGCGCCAGCAAAATTGCCGGGAGCAAGGTCGTTCCCGCACCACGGGCAAAGAAGCCCGCTCCAGCTACAGGAAATGTAGTCGGGGTGGGCTTTTCTGCTTTATGCCAGGAGGGAAAAAAGTGAACGAACAGCTGACTAAGGAAGATGTCCTGCAACGCGTTAAAGAAATGAATGTCCGTTTTATCCGGCTCCAATTCACCGACATCTTCGGAGTGCTGAAAAATGTGGCCATTACCCCGGGCGAATTAGAAAAAGCCCTGGACGGGGAATTAATGTTCGACGGCTCTTCCATCCACGGTTTCGTCCGCATCGAGGAATCGGACATGTACCTGCGGCCCGATCCTTCTACTTTCGCCATTTTTCCCTGGCGGCCCATGGACGGTGCTGTGGCCCGGTTAATCTGCGACGTTTATAACCCCGACGGCACCCCCTTTGCCGGCTGCCCGCGGGGAGTTCTAAAAAAAGCTCTAGCTGAAGCCGATGCCATGGGGTATACCATGTACGCTGGCCCGGAGGCGGAGTTTTTCCTCTTCCACACTGACGGTAAAAAACCGACCCTGGAAACCCAAGACCAGGCCGGGTACTTCGACCTGTCGCCGGTGGATCTGGGGGAAGACGCCCGCCGGGATATGGTTCTCTCCCTGGAAGCCATGGGCTTTGAGATTGAAGCCTCTCACCATGAAGTGGCTCCCGGTCAACACGAGATTGACTTCAAGTACGACAACGCCCTAGCTACGGCCGACAAGATAGCCACCTTTAAATTCGTTGTCCGCACCATTGCCCAGCGCCATGGCCTGCATGCCACCTTCATGCCCAAACCTGTGGCCGGCATCAACGGTTCCGGCATGCATACCCACCAATCGTTATTTAAAGACGGGAAAAACGCTTTTTATGACCCCGACGCACCCCTGCAACTAAGCGAGATAGCTTATCACTATATCGGCGGTCTGATGCACCACGCCCGGGCTTTTGCCGCCGTTACCAACCCGACCATCAATTCTTACAAACGCCTGGTACCAGGTTTTGAGGCCCCGGTGTATATCGCCTGGTCCCCCCGCAATCGCAGCCCCTTGATTCGCGTACCGGCCAAGCGCGGGGCCTCAACTAGAATAGAATTACGCAATCCCGACCCGGCCTGTAACCCTTACCTGGCCCTGGCCGTGATGCTCAAAGCCGGCCTGGACGGGATTAAAAATAAGCTCCAGCCCCCGGCGCCCACCGAGCGTAATATTTATGAAATGACTGCTGCTGAACGCCGCGATCTGGGCATCGGTAGTTTGCCGGGAGATTTAAAGGAAGCCCTGGCGGAACTGGCTAAAGATGAAGTTATCCGGGAAGCCCTGGGCGAGCATATCTACGCACGTTTTGTCGAAGCCAAACAGAAGGAATGGGATGAATACCGCCTGCAAGTCCATCCCTGGGAAGTACAGCAATACTTGACTATGTTTTAAGGCTTGTCAGTGGCTATGTCGATAGTCAAGGGCTGCCGCTGCCAGAGGGAAACAGTAATGATTAAAATAGCAGAGGGGTCCTTTTTCAGGCTAAACGTCCTGCCGTTAAGGTCTTAAACTATTAACTGGCTGCATCAAGGACGCCGGGAAATTCGGCAGCGTAGTTCAGGATACGTTGCAGGATTTCCTGGCGTTTCGCGTTTATAGCCGCGAAGTTCATGGCCGGAATATAGAAGTTTTCCATATAATCATGGGTCAGCTTGGCCTGGCGGATGTAGGCCACAGCCCGGTCCAGGCAAGCCTGATAACGGTAGGCGGCACTGCTGAGTTCGTGGGCGTAGCCAGCCAGTTTTTCCCTATCGATAAAAGAAGACAAGTTGAGCTTCATAGCCGTCAGATCCGGCAGAGAGGAGGGATCATAAGTATGGGGCGGTTGGACATTCATGGCCGCCACCTTGATCTCCGGCATGATTACCAGGTCAATATTCTTAGGATTGAAGGGGCAGTGATAAACCTCCGTATGCAGGCCCTTTTCATGGGCGAGATCGGCTATCCGGCCTAAGACCTGGGGCACACCGCTCCCCGGCTCCCCGGCCAGGGTATAGAGTTGCTGAACATCCTGGAGCAGAGATTCGACATGACCGGTGATGATCCCATCAGGAGTAATGGCGGTAGCAAAGAGGTGGCGTACTTTAGCCGGCCGGTCATAGCGGGGGGCGACGCCGCTGAAGATGGCCTGCAGTAAACCTGCTACAGCTTTATTGACCTGGCTTTCCTGCATACATTCCGAGACATAACTCTCCCATTCGTCCCGGATAACCTTGGCCTCCCGCAGGGCGCTGTAGGCAATGCGAAAGAGGCGCCCCACCCGGGCGTTGGCCGTAAGGATCTCTTCCTTATGGGCGCGCATCAAGGCCTCGTCCCAGTAGTCGCCCAGGTGAATAATCTCATCAACGGCGCCGGGGTTTTTCGGGTCGACGACATGGGGCGCTGTGCCGTCGATGATGGCCACCTTAATGGCCGGGATTACCACGGCATCCAAGGAGCCGTTATCCGAGGAACAACAATGGAACTCAACATCATACCCCCTGGCGAGCATGGCCTCGCCAATCTTCCGCATAAAGGTGGATTTACCTACCCCCGGGCCGCCCTTAGCGATAAAGATGCGGGTAGCGTCGGGTTCGATAATGTAGTCATAAAAGGAGTAGAAACCTTCGCAGGTATTGCCTCCGGGAAAGACCTTCTTCAACTTGCCTTGGCCCATGGCTTTATCCTCCTTTGAAATGGCTTACTTAATCTTTATGCTCGCCCAGGCCAAACTTGCCTGCCAGAATGCAGAAAGTCCATTCCATAATGCGAAAACTCCTTTTAAAATACATAATACACATCGCCAACCTATTGCCATTTCCCCCTTCATCCCTTATAATATGGTCAACAATAAATGAAAAACAATTTCGCGGGGCAACGGCGTCCTCGACATAGCTACAACGACGTAGCGCGAGGGGGGCAGTGACCAAAGTCCATGGAGCAAGCTAAAATTTTTATTGCCTGTGCCGACTCGTCTGCCCGGCAAAACCTGAAGTACATGCTGGTACGCGAAGGTTACCTTATCGCCGGGGAAGCCCCGGATGGCAGCCAGGCCCTGCGAATGATCCGTACCCTGCAGCCCGGTCTGGTGATTCTGGATAGCGATCTCCAGGGTACCAGCGCCCTGGAAATAGCCCGGATCATTGATGAGGACCGGGTAGCGCCGGTGATCCTCCTGGCCTCTACTTGGCGCCGCAATTTGCTTATTCATACCCAGGATCCTCCTGTTTTTGCCTATCTTATCAAACCGGTCCAGGAAAGTACCCTTATCCCGGCAATAGAAGCGGCCCTGGCCAATTTTCGCCGGGTAACCCGCCTGGAACAGGAGATCAGTAAGTTAAAGGAAACCCTGGCCTCCCGCAAAGTCGTGGAGCGGGCCAAGGGGATATTAATGGATACCATGGGTTTAACGGAGGCCGAGGCCTACCGGCGCCTGCAGCGCCAGAGTATGGATCGCTGCGTACCCATGAAGACCATCGCCGAAGCCATTATTGTCGCCCATGAACTCCAGCAGGGCGGCCCGGCGGCCAAAGATAAAGGCGGGAATTCCGGTAAAGCATAAGGACCTTAGATAAAAACATAGTTCAATGGGGCTACTTGAGGGCAACGGCGTCCTGAAGGGGGCAGGCTACTTCTACCCCTCTGGGCGCTATTTTATAGGCGAGAACCCTATTTTGAGGAGGAAAAATTTCGATGGATGATAAGGAAAAGAGAGCCGCAGTACTGCAACGGGCTGAGGAATGGGGCGTCAAGTTTGTTCGCCTCCAGTTTACCGATATTTTCGGGGTGCTGAAAAACGTCGCTATTCCGGTAGATCAGCTCCCCAAAGCCCTTAATAACGAGCTCATGTTCGACGGCTCCTCCATTGAAGGCTTTGTCCGCATCGAGGAATCCGATATGTACCTGCGTCCGGATCCCGACACTTTCGTCGTCTTCCCCTGGCGGCCCCACGAGGGCTCGGTGGCCCGCCTTATCTGCGACGTCTACAACCCGGACGGCACGCCCTTCGCCGGTTGCCCTCGTTGCACTTTAAAAAGGGTAATGGCTGAGGCGGCAGCAATGGGCTTTACCATGAATGCCGGTCCGGAAGCCGAATTCTTCCTTTTCCATACTGATGCCGACGGCCGGCCGACCCTGGAGACCCAGGACCGCGCCGGTTACTTTGACCTGACCCCGGTGGATCTGGGTGAAGACGCCCGCCGGGACATGGTCCTGACCCTGGAGCAGATGGGCTTTGAAATCGAAGCCTCCCACCACGAGGTGGCTCCCGGCCAGCACGAGATCGATTTTAAATACGCCGAGGCCCTGACTACCGCCGACCGCATTGCCACCTTTAAATTTGTGGTCCGCACCATTGCCCAGCGGCACGGCCTCCACGCCACCTTTATGCCCAAGCCCATCTTTGGCATCAATGGTTCCGGCATGCACGCCAACCTCTCGTTATCAAAAGATGGCAAGAATGCCTTCGACGACCCGTCCGGCGAGCTGGGCTTAAGCAAGGTGGCTTACAACTTTATCGCCGGTGTCATGACCCACGCCCGGGCCATGACGGCCGTCACCAACCCTACGATTAACTCCTATAAGCGCCTGGTGCCGGGTTACGAAGCACCGGTCTATATTGCCTGGTCGCCACGCAACCGCAGCCCCCTAATTCGCGTGCCGGCCAAACGGGGAGCCTCCACCCGGATTGAGGTGCGCCACCCGGATCCCTCCTGCAACCCCTACCTAGCCCTGGCTGTCCTCCTGCAGGCCGGCCTGGACGGTATCAGAAAGGGTCTGACACCGCCGCCGCCGACGGATAAAAACATTTTTGCCATGGCCCCGGCGGAACTGGAAGCCGAGGGCATCGGCATCTTGCCCGGCAGCCTGGAGGAAGCTATAAGTGCTCTGGAGCAGGACGAAGTTATCCGCGCCGCCTTGGGACCCCATATCTACGAACGCCTGACCCTGGCCCAGAAACTGGAGTGTGATGAATATCGCACCCGGGTCCACCAGTGGGAGATCGAACAGTACCTGACCAAATTCTAGGAAAACCTCCATAGAGGCTAACGTTTGAGCAAGCGAAAAACAACCTACACCAGCGGGCTGACGTAATTTAACCCGAACAGCAATCAACGAGAGGTTGAGAGGCTCTAATTTGAAACTGGCGTAGCCAGTTTCCACCTCAGATCTCACTTCCCCCTTCTCACCTCTCACATCCCATATACGGAGGTGAGCAACGATGCTCAGGGAGGGAGATTACCGGATCCCAGCGGGATGCGCCATTAGCGGTTTCATCAATAAAGACGGCCGCCGGGTCGACGGCCAGGCCATCATCAAATCCATCGCTTTGATGCAAGAGCGATCTAACGGCCTGGGAGGCGGTTTCGCCGCCTACGGCATTTACCCGGAATACAAGGATTATTACGCCCTGCACCTGCTCTTTGAAGACAAATTAAGCCGCAACCAGGTTGAGGATCTCATTAAAGAAAATTTTTATATTGAAGCCGAGGACCGTATCCCCACCCGGCATGTCAAATCCATCGGCAAGGCGCCCCTGCTCTGGCGCTATTTTGTCACCCCCAGGGTGTCGAAAATTGATGAATCCCAGGAGACGGAAGAGAACTTCATGACCCGGCTGGTCATGCGCATCAACGCCCAGGTCAACGGCGCCTATGTGGTCTCCAGCGGCAAAAACATGGGCGCCTTTAAAGGGGTCGGTTACCCTGAGGACATCGGTGAGTTCTTCCGCCTCGATGAATACCAGGCCTACAGCTGGATCGCCCACGGGCGTTTTCCCACCAATACCCCCGGGTGGTGGGGCGGGGCCCATCCCTTCACCCTGCTGGACTGGTCCGTCGTTCACAACGGCGAGGTCTCGTCCTACGGCGCCAACCGTCGTTTCCTGGAGATGTACGACTATAAAATCACCCTGCAGACGGATACGGAGGTCATCGCCTACGCCATTGACCTCCTGGTCCGCCGCCACAAGCTACCCCTGGAGCTGGCAGCCCGGGTCCTGGCGGCCCCCTTCTGGCAGGAAATCGACCGCCTGCCGGCCGGGGAGCGCGACCTCTACACCCGCCTGCGGGTGGTCTACGGCAGTCTCCTGCTGAATGGCCCCTTTTCCATCATTGTCGGCTTTAGCGGGGGCATCATGGCTTTGAATGACCGCCTGAAACTGCGGCCCCTAGTGGCCGGTGCTCAAGCCAGTACCCTTTATGTGGCTAGTGAAGAAGCGGCCATCCGGGAGATTTGCCCTGACGTGGAACAGGTCTGGTACCCGCGGGGCGGCGAGCCGGTTGTCGGCCGCCTGGAGGAGGAAGCTCAATGCCGACTCTCAGCCTGATGCCCCCCGAGTTCAGCATCGTCCGCGATGAGAATAAATGCGTCAAGTGCCTGGCCTGCGTGCGCCAGTGCGGCTTTGACGCCCAGCAGTATGACGCTGCCGACGACCGCCTGTACACCCTTGACGCCAACTGCGTCAACTGCCAGCGGTGCGTCAGCATCTGCCCGGCCGGGGCCCTGACGATCTACAAGAACCCGCCGCCCATGCGGCCCAATGCCTATTGGAGCGAGGGGCACCTGCGCAACATTATGAAGCAGGCGGAAACCGGCGGGGTGCTGCTGACGGGGATGGGCAACGACCAGCCCTATCCCACCTATTTTGACCGGTTATTATTAAATGCCAGCCAGGTGACCAACCCATCCATTGACCCCTTGCGGGAACCCATGGAACTGCGGACCTACCTGGGCAGCCGTACCGAACCAGTGTCCCTGAAGGAGCGCCAGGACAAAACCCGGACCCCCCTGGTCCCCCTGGCGACACCTATCATGTTCTCGGCCATGTCCTACGGGTCCATCAGCCATACGGCCTTCGAATCCCTGGCCCGGGCGGCTAAAGAATTCGGCACTCTCTTCAACACCGGCGAGGGGGGCCTCCCCGAGGATCTCTACCAGTACGCCGACCATGCCGTGGTCCAGGTAGCCTCCGGCCGTTTCGGTGTCCATGCCGACTACCTGAATGCCGGCCGGGTGGTGGAGATTAAGATCGGCCAGGGCGCCAAGCCGGGTATCGGCGGTCACCTGCCCGGAGAAAAGATCACCGCCGCCGTATCGGCGACAAGGATGATTCCCGAGGGCACCGACGCCCTGTCGCCGGCGCCCCATCATGATATCTATTCCATTGAGGACCTGAAACAGTTAATCTATACGTTAAAAGAGGCCACCCGCTACCAGAAGCCGGTCTCAGTCAAGGTATCGGCCGTCCACAACGTGGCCGCCATCGCCAGCGGCATCGCCCGGGCCGGGGCCGACATTATCACCGTCGACGGCTTCCGTGGCGGCACTGGCGCTGCCCCGACCATGATCCGCGACCATGTCGGCATCCCTATTGAGCTGGCCATTGCCGCCGTCGACCAGCGGCTCCGGGACGAAGGTATCCGCAATCATGTCTCCCTGGTGGCGGCCGGCGGTTTCCGCAGCAGCGCCGATATCGTTAAAGCCATTGCCCTGGGGGCCGACGCCGTTTATATCGCCACGGCGGCCCTCATTGCCCTGGGCTGCCACCTCTGCCAGAAGTGCTACACCGGCAAGTGCAGCTGGGGTATCGCTACCCAGGACCCCTATAAGACCCGGCGGATCAACCCGGAGATCGGCGCCGAACGCCTCTATAACTTGCTGCGGGGCTGGTCCCACGAGATTAAGGAAATGCTGGGCGGCATGGGCATCAACTCCATCGAGAGCCTGCGCGGCAACCGCCTGCACCTGCGGGGCGTAGGTTTGAACGAAGTCGAACTGCGGCTCCTGGGTGTCAAGCACGCCGGCGAAGCCATCTAACGGGGGAGGGAGAACCTGTGAAGAAAGTCTATGCCCGGCCGGCCTACTGTATGAACTGCCACCTGTGCGAAGTCAACTGCATTGTCGCCCATTCCCGGAGCCACGATCTCTTCCGGGCTTATAAATGCGAAAATTTAAGGGATACCAACCGGGTGCTGGTGGAAGAGCGCCTGCCCCTCTCGGTGGCCGTCCAGTGCCGCCACTGCGACGACCCCGCCTGTGTTGCCGGTTGCATCGCCGGCGCCATGGTCAAAGACCCGGTTACCGGGATTGTCTACTGCCAGGAGGAGAAGTGTGTGGGCTGCTGGACGTGTATCGCCAGCTGTCCCTTCGGGGCCATCCGGCCCGGCGAGAAAAACGGCCGCTCGGTGCCCCTGAAGTGCGACCTCTGCCGGGAGGAAGACGAACCGGCCTGCGTGGCCGGCTGCCCCAACCGGGCCCTGGTTTGGGAAGAGAGGAGGGCAGGGGCATGAATTACGTCCTGATCGGCAATTCAGTAGCCGCCGTCAACGCCGTAGCCGGCATCCGGGAATACGACCGGGAAGGGAACGTCACCATCGTCTCGGCTGAAAACTACCCTGCCTACGGCCGACCCCTCATTTCCTACTGGCTGGAGGGACGGGTCCGGGATGAAGAGATGCCCTACCGGCCGGCGAGCTTTTATGACCGTTATAACGCCCGCGTTCTCCTGGGACGCCGGGCCATAAAAGTGGATCCCCAGGCTATGGAAGTATACCTTGATGACGGTACCAGCCTGCCCTACGACCGCCTGCTCATCGCTACCGGCGGCTGGCCCTTCGTACCGCCGATTAACGGTTTAACACCGGATAACTACTTTACTTTTATTAACTACGACGACGCCCGTCGCCTGGAGGCTGCCGCCCAGCCAGGACGGGAGGCAGTCATCCTGGGGGCCGGACCCACCGGCCTGAAGGCTATGGAGAGCCTGGTCCGGCGGGGTGTCCACGTCACCCTGGTAGAACTGGCGGATCGCATCTGGGCCCCGGCCCTGGACGCCGAGGCGGCAGCCCTGGTGGCCGGTTTCCTGGAAGCTAAAGGGATCAATATTTATTTGAATGATACCTTAACGAGCGTCGCTCAGGGGGATAACGATCGTCTTAGCCTATCCCTCCAATCCGGCCGCCGGCTGGCAGCCGACATCCTGGTGGTGGCCATCGGCGTCCGGCCCAACGTCGAACTGCTCCAGGACCTGCCCGGCGTAACCCTGAACCGCGGGGTGGTAGTAGGACCGGACTTGAACGTCGGCCTGCCTGGTGTTTATGCCGCCGGAGATGTGGTAGCCGGCAACCCGCCCCTATTGCCCCATGCCGCCCTCCAGGGGAAGATCGCCGGCCGTAATATGGCCGGAGCCCGGGAGACTTACCGGCCCCCGGCGCCTTATAACGCCCTGGGCTTCCTGGGGTTGCATCTTATCAGCCTGGGCAACAGCGCCGCCACCGGCGCTAGTTATGAAATCTTAAAAGAGGTAGATCCCGCCGCCTCAATCTACCGCAAACTGGTCCTCCAGGACAATCGCCTGGTAGGCGGGCTGCTAATCAACAAAATCGACCGGGCCGGCCTCTACCGCTACCTGATTGATGAAGGCATAGAGGTAACGCCCTTTAAAGAACAACTGCTACAGCCGGATTTCGGTTTGTTGAGCCTCCCCGAAACCCTCTGGCAGCAGCAGCTGTCCAAGTGAGGTGCAGGTTATGGAAATCTTGAATGCCAGGGGCCTGTCCTACCAGGACCTGAACGCTACTATCCGCTCCCTCCTGGATAGCGGCCAGCAGGAACTGGTTTTAAAGGACGTCAACGGCCAGCGCTATATCGGCGCCGGGGTCAAGGGCCGGGGACGCCTGGAGATCTTCGGCGTGCCGGGTAACAACCTGGCCGCCCTAATGGACGGTATGGAGATCGAGGTCTTCGGCAACGCCCAGGACGGCGTGGGCAATACCATGAATGACGGTACGGTGATTATCCACGGCAACGCCACCGATATTACCGGCTACTCCATGCGCGGTGGCCGCATCTTTATCCGTGGGAACGTCGGCTACCGGGTAGGTATCCATATGAAGGCCTTCCGGGAGAAGAACCCGCTGATTGTCATCGGCGGTAAAGCCGGGGATTTCTTTGGCGAGTATATGGCCGGCGGCACCCTGGTCCTCCTGGGCCTGGACCTGCAGCCCGGCGAGCCCCTGGTCGGCAATTTCGTGGCCACCGGCATGCACGGCGGTGAGATCTTCATCCGCGGCCAGGTGGATCCCTATTACCTGGGTAAAGAGGTCAAGGCCGTCAAGCCAACGGCTGCCGATCAACAACGCCTGCGGGAGATCGTCGGCGAGTTCGCCCGCTACTTCGACCTGGAGGCCGAAAAGATCCTGGCCCGCCCCTTCACCAAGCTGATCCCCTATAATAAGCGGCCCTATGGGACCATGTACGCTTATTAAAACTGATCCGGCATGATAAAAAGCCACCCACACAATTGAGGGTGGCTTTTCTGCTGCAACATATAAACGAATTGCAGCCACGGCTGTAATCCTGGGCCATCTTAGATTTTTTCAAAGGCGTCCTTACCCGCGCCGCAGATGGGGCAGGTCCAGTCGTCCGGTAAGTCGGCAAAGGATGTCACCGGGGCAATGCCATGTTCCGGGTCGCCCTGGGCCGGGTCGTAGATGTAGTTGCAGATGGAGCACTGGTATTTAGGAGCAGTAGGGGCCGGTTGGTCTTCAGCCCGGGCGGCGGTAAAGGTAGGGGCCGTTTTCGGCGTCGTACCGCGCTTGACCTGGTGGTAGTAGGCGTAGGTCATGGGTTCGCCCTGGAGGAGAACGGCGGCGTCCGTCAGGGTGCCGATAAAGATGCTGTGGCTACCGGCGTCAACAATTTGTTTGACCTGGGCTTCCAGGTAGGCCAGGGTATGGTCACTGAGGTAGGGCAGGCCGCCAGCAGTCAGCTTATAGTTTACCCCGGCGAACTTGTCTACCTCGCGGCCGGATTTGAAGCCGAACTGACCGATCAGGGAGAGGGAAGCCTCCTTACTCAAGACCGAGACGGCGAAGCTCCCTCCGTCCCGGATGAATTCATGGGTTAAATTCTGCTTGTTGAGGCTGACGGCAAGGGTCGGTGGCTCAGAAGTAATCTGGAAAACCGTATTGGCGATCTGGCCGTTTAACTGCTCGCCCTTTTTGGCGGTAATCACATACAGCCCGTAGGAGATAGTGTGCAGAGCCTTGGTGTCCATAAAAACCCTCCTTTGATTATCCTCGATTATCCTTTTATCCTTAGGGCCATTTCCTGGCCCAGTTCATAACAGCGTTGCAGGTCCTCAGCCCCGGGCACCCACTTCACTGTCGGGCCGGGCTCGGCCAAGAGTTCGATTTTAGCTGCCTTCAAACGTTCCTCCAGGATCTTCTGGGCGCCGCCGCCCCAGCCGTAGGCACCGAAGGCGAGTCCAATCTTATTCTTCGGCCTTAAGCCCACCAGTTCGTCCAGCAGGGGGGAAACCACCGGCAGGATGTCGTTATTGATGGTCGGCGAGCCTACCAGGACGGCGCGGGCATCAAGGATCTCCTTGATCACGTCGCTACGGTCGGATACGGAGAGCTTAAAGAGCTTGACCTCGCAGCCGCCGGCCACCAGGCCGTCCATAAGGGCGTGGGCCATCTTCTCCGTAGCCAGCCACATGGTATCATAGGCAATGACGGCTTTCGCGTCACCTTTGCCTTCAACCCAGCGGGCATAAGCCGCCACGATCCGGCCTGGATCCTTACGCCAGATAACACCGTGGCTAGGGGCAATGATTTTGATGTCCAGATTCATTTTCTGTATCTCTTCCAGCTTTTTACCGATCAGATTGTTGAAAGGCATAAGGATATTGGCGTAATACTTGGCCGCCTCGTCCATAATCAGGCCGACATCGATTTCATCATCGAAGCGGGTAGTAGTGGCGATATGTTGGCCGAAGGCATCGTTGGGTATGAGCAGGGACTCTTCGGGTATATAGGTAAACATGCTGTCCGGCCAGTGAAGCATGGGCGCTTCAATAAAGTTTAGGGAACGCTTGCCCAGGCTGATACTAGTGCCGGTTTTGACAATGGTATAATTAAAGTCCAGGTTGGGGTAGTGCGCCTTAAGACTTTCAAAGGCCCGCTGGGTACAAAGAACGTGCGCTCCCGGGCAGAGTTCCATAATGGCCGGGAAGGCGCCGGCGTGGTCGCTCTCCGTATGGTTGACCACCAGGTAATCGATTTGCACCGGGTCCTGGATTCGCTTCAGCCTGGCGATCAACTCTTCTTTAAAGGGTTCGTAGACGGTATCCACCAGAGCCGTCTTTTCATCAACAATAAAATAAGCGTTGTATGTAGTGCCCCGGTGGGTGGAAAAAGTCGGCCCGTGGAAGTAACGAATATTCCAGTCGATGGCCCCTACCCAGTAAACCCCATCGGTAATACTCACTGGCTGGTTAAAATCGGCGGCCATTAAAATCACTCCCTGGTTTAATTTTATAGGGTTGGATTTGTAACTCTGCACCTTACGGCTTGACTTTCGACACCATTTTACCCTGTCAAAGTTAGGAAATCAAGATGAAGAATAGCGCCCTTTTAGCAACTTACATCACTAAGCCACTTTCCCTTGACAATGCCTGCTGTCAGGTGCTATACTTTTTTTGCATGAAGAAAATAGCGGGGCGTAGCTCAGTTTGGCTAGAGCGCTACCTTGGGGTGGTAGAGGCCGCTGGTTCAAGTCCAGTCGCTCCGACCAGTTTTTACAGGACGTCTAAGAAGGCGTCCTTTTTCCAATACTCAGGTTCCCAGTTAAGGCCCCGGTCCAAGCGGGGCTTAAATTTTTCCTTTTTCAGACCGAAAGAAAAAGGGGCTCAGAAAGATCTGTAAATATCATCTGCCCGATCTATTACGGTAAAATGGGAATTACGCTAAAAGTACCAGTAGCGAACTTTGTCGGCGCCATCGAACCCCCGGGAAGCAAGCGCCGCCCAGGATGAAGTTAGCATCTGGTGGCGCTTATGAAGCATAATGCTTTATACCGGAGATAATAAGGTGCAAACAGATTTCTTGCCAAATCAAGAATAATTTCACATGCCAAGGGGAGATACATTTTGCAAATCGGTTTAATCGGTCTCGGTAGAATGGGCCTCAACCTGGCCCTGAATATGATGGATCACGGACACGAAGTGGTGGGTAACGCCCGCACCCGGGCTACAGTGGATAAAGCAGTCACCCAGGGGGTCAAAGGGGCTTACAGTTTGAAGGAACTGGTCGGAAAGCTCACGGTCCCACGCCTGGTATGGTTGATGATCCCGGCGGGGAAAGCCGTGGACGATGTTTTAGAACAGCTGGTACCCCTACTGGCACCCGGAGATAGCATCGTCGACGGGGGCAACTCCCATTACCAGGACACCCTGCGGCGTTATGAGTCCCTCAAGACCAGGGGCATCCGCTTTGCCGATTCCGGCACCAGCGGCGGCATCGAGGGAGCGCGCTACGGCGCCTGCTGCATGGTAGGGGCCGAGTATGAACTCTTTGCCTACCTGGAGCCTTTATTTAAGGACATTACCGTTCCCGGCGGCTACCTGCACACCGGCCCGACCGGCAGTGGTCATTACGTTAAAATGGTGCACAACGGCATCGAATACGGCATGATGCAGGCCATCGGCGAAGGGATGGAGGTCCTGGCTAAAGCGCCCTTCGAACTGGATCTAAGGGAAGTGGCCCGGGTCTGGCGCTACGGCTCCGTCATCCGCGGCTGGCTGATGGATTTGATGGAGAAGGCCCTGGCCAAAGATAACACCCTGGAGGGCATCAAGGACATCGCCTATTCCTCCGGTGAGGGCCTGTGGACGGTGGAGGAAGCCCTACGCCTTAAAGTACCGGCGCCGGTCATCACGGCCGCCCTGCTGATGCGCTACCGCTCCGAGCAGGAAGAGAGCTTCGCCACCAAAGTCGTGGCCGCCCTGCGCCACGAATTCGGCGGCCACGACATGGCTAAGAATAGAGAAGGACTGGATAAACGACTGGGCTTCCGGGGTAGGAAGATTTAACTGAATCAAGCTGCTAAATCGAGATAAGCCCGGATTTTTGTGGTTAGGCAACAAGCGACCTGTTTAGTATCAGGCCGCTTGTTAATTTACGGATGCTTTGTTATAGCCAGGATGGTTATTTCGCCTTTCCCCGGACCGTAGCACCAGAAGATCCGGTAAGCCGCCGGGGTGTTTTGTTCGGCATAAGCTTCAAAGACTTTTTCTCCCCGGGGTTCTTTTAAGCTGGTAAACTCATGGGTCTGCAGGCTTTGATGGCGGGGATTTTCAGCTAAGATAAAAAGGGCTTTTTTTACAGCTTTATACCTTTTGTTAAGCCTTTGATCATTTTTGAGCCTGTTTATTTGTTCCCGGGCTTGCTCGGTAAGATATATAGTAAACATACCCAGACTCCTGCTACAGTTCATTAAGATCCAGGGGGGATATCCTGCCTTCAGCGGCATCCTGCAGGCCTTTCATAACTTCTGCCAAAGACTCTTTGTTTTCATACAACCATACTTCACTGGCGGGGATTTCTACCACGGGTTGCAGTAAAACCTCCCCCCGGTCGTTTTTATATAAACGCACCCTTTTGTACCCTTTAAACAAATCGCCCAGGGTAACCCGGCTTCGTTCATCGATTTTCCTGGTATCAATTTCATAGAAGGTATCGTTGACGGCAAAGGTTTTGTTATCCATTATTATCACCTCGGAACCAATATAGCACGTTTCCCTAAATGGGTCAATGGGATACGAACAGGCTGAAGTAGGCAGACAAGCCCTCAACTTTATCCGACATTCACCGCGAATTTTAGTTGACATTAAGGGGTGAGGCGTTTACAATTGGATTTGATTGATGTCATGCTCCACTTTTATCCTGGAGGAGGAATGATAATTGCGCGCATTGGGCCGTCATGTTTTAGCTGAGGTTTATGGGTGCAGCTTCGAAATCCTGAACGACATTAAAAAAGTCGAGGAAATCATGGTCAAAGCTGCTTTAGAAGCAGGGGCCGAAATCCGCGAAGTCTGCTTCCATAAATTCAGCCCTCAGGGTGTCAGCGGCGTGGTGGTCATCTCCGAATCGCACCTGGCAATCCACACGTGGCCGGAGTTAGGGTATGCTGCCGTAGATGTTTTTACTTGCGGGGAAAGGGTTAATCCCTGGGATGCCTGCCGGTACTTAACCGAGCAGTTCCGGGCCGGCGAAGTCCACGCTACTGAGATTGAACGGGGCGTCATGGAAGCTCCTCGGGCGGCAGCGGTAAATCAGTAGGAGGGATATTTATTTTATTACCTACAACCGAAGATTTTTATGCGAGTAGGTACTGACAGGCCTTGCAGGGGAAAACTTGCAGGGCCTGTAGCATTTTTAGCCCCCGATCTAGCAGGAATAAACCTTTTCAGCTAGAATATCAAATAGGATGGAACAGCCCCCGGTGATGGCTGCTCTGGGGCCTGGGAGCCCAGGACAACACCGGCAAGCTGAATGTGACTGGGCCTCGAGTTTAACTGGTCCGGGCCTAAGTGATGAAACCTGGTAACCCAATACTCATGCCAGGCCATATAATTGAGTAGGGAAGGGCGAGAATGGACCAGCATCAGGCATTATAGATATCCATGCTATGAGAAACCGGCAATAGATAAAGGGTTTCCGGTTGACAAGAGTTCTTTGGCCTTCAGGGGAGGATTGTAATTTTGGTGGCCTTCTTAAGTTCATTACGCCCCGAGTTAGAGATTGTTCACCGGCGCCTGATTAAAGAAACCAATTTACGCCAGGGTATAGTTCCGGGATTTACCTTGCCGGCCTTGAACAAAATAGACAGCGAGCTTTTACCCGCCCTGGTGCTTTTAAGCTCCCACGGCCAGGGTTACTTTGGACCCCGGGCCCTGTCTCTAGCGGTTGTCCTGCAGCTTATTTTCCTGGCCTCCCTGATCCATAGCCATAAAGGAAAACAGAGTGTAGCCCTGCAAACCCTGATGGGCGATTATTTTTATACCCGTTTTTTTGATCTCCTCTGCCGCGACGGCAACCTGGAATTCTTGGAACCATTATCTCAGCTGATTTGCCACCTGCACCTGGAGTCCGCCCGGAAGCAAGAGAAAGTACTTGCCGGTACGGTCACCGTCGGTACGGGTGAGCCAGAGAAAACTATCGATCGGGCCAGCCTGGCCCGGACGGCAACGCGCCTGGGTAGCCAGCTCGGCAAAACCTCGCCCCAGGAAACCCGGTTATGGCAGGAAATCGGCCAGCTATGCGGTCACCTATGGAGTGGGAAACCAGTCACGCCGCCATCCTATCAGATCCTTGCCGGCTTACCGTCGGGACCGGCACGCGACGCCCTGGGAGAATTATTTTTATTCCTGACCGGCCGGCAACCGGCCAAAAAAGTGATGGCTCTATGACCAAAGAAGATTATGTGCGCGGGATATTCAATACCATTGCCCCCCGCTATGACCTGTTAAATACCCTCCTTAGCTTTAACTGCGACCGGGGCTGGCGGCGTTTCACCGTCGCCAGGACAGGCCTGGGCCCGGGCGACCAGGCCCTGGATGTCTGCTGCGGTACGGGCATGCTCACCCTGGAACTGGCCCGAAAAGTCGCTCCGGGTGGGCGGGTAGTAGGACTGGATTTTTCTCCGGTCATGCTGCAGGTGGCCCGGCAGCGCCTGGCTACTAGTCCCTATGGCCCCTCGGTAGAATTGATAGAGGGCAATGCCCTGGCGTTGCCCTTTGCCGATAATACCTTCGATTGTGCCACTATTGCCTTTGGCTTACGCAACCTGCCGGACGTTAAGGGCGGCCTGGCGGAGATGCAGCGCGTGGTCCGCCCTGGAGGTAGAGTGGTTTCCCTGGAGCTGGCTAAACCATCCTGGCCTTTTTTTAAACAGGTCTACTATCTTTATTTCGACCACCTGGTACCCCTCCTGGGCCGCCTGGGGATCGGCCGGGAAGGCCCTTACAGCTATTTACCCCGTTCCCTTAAGGGTTATCCTCATCAGGCTGAGATACTGCGGTATTTTCAGAACCTGGGCCTGGTTGAGGCCCGTTATGATGAACTGACAGGGGGTATCGTCGCCGTCCACGTGGGCATTAAAGCGGGGTAATGCCCGCAGGAATTAACATTGCTTTAATCTTTAGCCGGCGTTATAATGGGATTAGCTCCAGAAGGGAGGTGGCGGAAGTGGACGATAAATCCATGACCCTGACAGAACACCTGGAAGCCCTGCGCCGGGTGCTGTTAGTTTCCATTATAGCCCTGACCATAGCCACTATCGCCGTCTATTTCGGTTTCCGGGAGCAATTGCTGGCTTTAATCCTGCGGCCCATGAACGAACTGGGGATCAAGCCGGTCTTTATCACCCCCTGGGAAGCCTTCTTTACGACTATCAAGATCTGTATCGTTGCCGCTGTCTTTCTGGCCCTGCCGGTTATCCTCTGGGAAGTCTGGGGGTTCGTCCTGCCGGCCCTGCACAGCCACGAAAGGCGCCTGGTTTTTATGCTCATGCCGGCCTCGATAATATTATTTTTCGGCGGCATAGTATTTGGTTACCTGGTGGTTTTCCCGGCGGCCATCCGCTTCCTGCTGGTTACGGCCAGTGAGGGCTTTACACCCTTTATCACCATTTCCAAATACTTTAGTTTCTTAAGCCTGTTTGTACTGCCCTTTGGGGCCGTCTTTCAGCTGCCCCTGGTGATGATCCTCCTGACCTATCTAGGTCTGGTCACCCCTAGGTTCCTCGCTAAAAACCGTAAGTACGCCATTCTCATTATCTTTATTGTGGCGGCCATTGTGACGCCGACGCCGGACATGGTTTCCCAGACCTTAATGGCTTTGCCCATGGTGGTACTTTATGAAGCTAGCATCTGGCTCTCCTATCTGGTGCGGCGCAAGAAGGATGCGAAGGCCAGGGAAGAAGGTATTTAAATCTTGTCTAGAAAGGTGTACAATATCTTAAACAGGAGGTGAAGAAGATGTTTGGTTTAGGCGCTCCTGAGTTAATCCTGATTTTAGTGCTGGCTCTAATCATCTTTGGTCCCGGTAAACTACCGGAAGTGGGCCGGGCCCTGGGTAAGGGCATCAAAGAGTTTAAGAATGCCACCAATTCCGTTACGGATGAGATTAAAGAAGCCGCTAAAATCGATGATGGCGGCAATGCTGAGGTTAATAAAGAAAAAGCTACGAAACAGGCCAGTTAAGCGGGAGTTCAGGCTCCCGTTTTTTTCTGATCGGGAACTCTTTGCCTGCCTGATGCCGTGGTAGAGCTTTGCGCTCAGCCTTGCTCGACGGCGGGGGTGGCGAGATAGCTACGTTTATTCTGCGGACTTTCACCGGGAGGTGAGATTCTGTCTAATGGATACCACGCCGCGGGGCAACCGCCTGCACATTGCCATCTTCGGCCGCCGCAATGCCGGTAAATCCAGCCTGATCAACGCCCTGACCAACCAGGACCTGGCCGTAGTCTCCAGCGTACCCGGGACGACTACCGACCCGGTCCTTAAGTCCATGGAAATCCTGCCCCTGGGACCGGTAGTCCTCATTGATACAGCCGGGATTGACGACGTGGGTGAGCTGGGCACCTTGAGGATCAAAAAAACCCTGGAGGTCATGCGCCGTACCGACCTGGCCGTCCTGGTCCTGGACCCGGCCGTCGGGGTGGGATCCTACGAGCTGGAACTGTTGCAGCGGTTACGGGAGGAAAAACTCCCGGCAGTAATCGTATTGAATAAAATCGACCAGGGGGGACGGGAGCTCCTGGCCAGCCTGGAGCAGACCCTTGAGCAACGCATCCTGCCTGTGAGCGCCCTCACCCGCCAGGGCATCGAAGAATTAAAGGGCGAGTTGATTAAAGCGGCGCCCCACGACTTTGAAGAGCCCTATATTGTCGCCGACCTGGTCGGCCCGGGGGAAATGGCCGTCCTGGTAGTACCCATCGACCTGGCGGCGCCCAAGGGTCGCCTGATCCTGCCCCAGGTCCAGACCCTGCGGGACCTCCTGGATCACGACGCTATGGGCCTGGTGGTTAAAGAGCGGGAGCTGAAGCTGGCCCTGGCAAAAATTCCACCCCCAAAGATTGTCATCACCGATTCCCAGGCTTTTTTAAAAGTAGCTGCCGATACGCCTCCCGGCGTGCTCATGACTTCCTTTTCCATTCTCTTTGCCCGCTATAAAGGCGACCTGGTGGAACTGGTGCGGGGAGCCCGGGCGGTTAAAAACCTGCAGCCCGGGGATCGGGTCCTGATTGCCGAGGCCTGCACCCACCACCGCCAGGCCGATGACATCGGCAAGGTGCAAATCCCCCGCTGGCTGCGCCAGTATGTCGGCGGCGATTTGCAATTCAGCTGGTACTCCGGCAGCGGCTTCCCGGAAGACGTGGCCAGCAACAAGGTCATAATCCATTGCGGCGGCTGCATGATTAACCGACGAGAGATGCTCTACCGCATCCAGCTGGCGAAAGAAACTGGGGTTCCCATAGTCAACTACGGCGTCCTCCTGGCCTTCGTCCACGGCGTGTTGGAGCGTGCCCTGGAGCCCTTCCCCCTGGCCCGGATGGAGTGGCTGGAGGAAGAATAATGACTGTTAAAAACCCCGTCCAGGCCCACTACTGGCGGGTTAATGATCAATGTGGTTATGACCTCCACATTTTAAGCCCGGGGGCTACCGTAGCCGACTATATTTCGGCTATCGAAGGTCTCGAACCGGACCTCCTTTACAGACCCTATAATCCGGAGGGCAATTGCCTCGGTTGCGACCACTGCTGCGGCGGCCGCCTGCCCCTGACTATTATTGATCTCTGCGCATTGCAGCAAGGATTAAAGGAGCTTACCGGCCGGGACATCCCCTTACCAGCGGTCCTGCAAAGTTATTGTCAGGTGCAGGTGCAGGGCCGGGCGGTGGATATCACCCTGCGTACCGATGCCGAGGGCTACTGTATCCTGCTGGAACCCCAACAGCGCCGCTGCCGTATTTACCGCCACCGGCCCCTAATCTGCCGTACTTATTTCTGCAGCCCTCTCACCCGGCCGGCCCGGCTGCTGCGGGAACGAATCGTTAATGTGGGAGAGGACGAGCTGGTACGCTACTGGTTAACCAGCCAGGATGAGTTGCAGCCGGGCCTTCGCCCCTCCGACTGGCCGCCAACCCCCTTTGCTGGCAGCCGCAGTTATAAAGATGTCGCCCTTAAAGACCTCTGCCCGGCAGGACTCTGGCAAAAGCTCTATAAGCAGAGATAGAAAAAATTTTCTATAGCAGGAGGAAAAAACGAGTTCCCGCCGAATAACTAATCTATGCTCAATGCGGAGGACAAAAATGCGCATCGCCCTCATTGCCCATGATCGCAAGAAAGACGACCTGGTTGCTTTCGTTGATGAACATAAAGGAATCTTTGCCGGCCACCGCTTAATCGCCACCGGGACCACCGGCAAAAGAATAATTGAACGCACAGGTCTTAGGGTCCACCGCCTGATGTCCGGCCCCCTGGGGGGCGATCAGCAAATGGGCTCCCTGGTGGCCAGGGGCCGTTTGGACCTGGTCATTTTCCTGCGTGACCCTCTGACCCCCCAACCCCATGAGCCGGACATTAACGCTCTCTTACGCATCTGCGACGTGCACAACGTCCCGGCGGCCACTAACTTGGCTACCGCAGCCATTTTCCTGCAATACCTGAAGACAGGAAGCACTTAACTATGACTTTATCTTACTATTGTCCAAAAAACGGAGCAGGAGCGGAGAGGGTAGGGGGATGATGGTACCTAGGTAGTTCAATGATATTTAACTATTACCAGGAAAGGAGTTCGAGCATGGCTAAAGTAATAGTCGAATCTGGCATCTGCGGTTTTAAAACCGAAATCCTGGCCGAAGCCCCGGATATGTTTTCCTGCAATCTTACCATCGATACTACCTGTCCCAACATCCAGAAGATAGCTGCCGACCTGGGCACCCTGAATCCCCTGGACGAGATTAGCTTTAAAGGCAACAGCCGCCTGCGGGAACTATTTTTCCAGCACTGCCCCCATGCCGCCTGCCCGGTGCTGCCCGGCATGGTCAAGGCCGTCGAAGTAGCCGCCGGCCTGGCCTTACCCCAAGACGCCCATATATACGTAGAGAAATAGAACTGCCGCTTTAGCTGCATGTCTGACCGCTATAAATAAATAATAATTCCGGCCACCTTTTTTTGCTATAATATAGACGAAGAAAGCAAGAGAAGTGATTACCCATGTCTACCCGCCGGGAACACGACCTGCTGGGCACCAGGGAGGTGCCCGCTGACGCTTATTACGGTATTCACACCTTACGGGCGGCGGAAAATTTCCCGGTCAGCCGGGAACGGGTCCACCCGGAATTGATCAAGGCCCTGGCCACCGTCAAAGAGGCTGCCGCCAGGGCCAACCAAGACCTGGGCTACCTGCCCGCCGACAAGTGCCGGGCCATCATCACCGCCTGCCAGGAAGTGGCCCGGGGCGAACTGGCCGACCAGTTTTTCCTCGACGCTTACCAAGGTGGCGCCGGCACCTCCACCAATATGAACGTCAACGAGGTCATCGCCAACCGCGCCCTGGAGATCCTAGGTCGCCCTAAGGGCGAATATACTACCATCCACCCCAACGATCATGTCAACCTGCACCAGTCCACCAATGACGTGTACCCCACGGCCATGCGGGTGGCGGCCATCCGCCTGCTGCTACCCCTGGCCGACGAGCTGGCCAAACTCCAGGAAGCCCTCCAGGAGCAGGAGGCCGCCCTGGCCGGGGTGGTCAAAGTCGGCCGCACCGAGCTCCAGGACGCCGCGCCGGTGGCCCTGGGCCAGGAATTCGGCGCCTACGCCCAGGCCATTGCCCGCGACCGCTGGCGCCTGTATAAGGTGGAAGAGCGCCTGCGCCAGGTCAACCTGGGTGGTACCGCCACCGGCACCGGCCTTAACGCCCCCTTGAAATATATCTACCTGGTCAACGACTACCTCCGCCGCTTGACGGGTTTAGGCCTGGCCCGGGCGGAGAATATGATCGACACCACCCAGAATATGGATGTTTTTGTAGAAGTCTCCGGCCTGGTGAAGGCTGCAGCGGTCAACCTGCATAAAATCGCCGGCGATCTGCGCCTGTTGTCTTCCGGACCACGGGGCGGCCTGGCGGAGATTAACCTGCCGGAACGCCAGGCCGGCTCCTCTATTATGCCCGGCAAGGTCAACCCGGTCATCCCGGAGATGGTCAGCCAGGTGGCCCTGCAGGTCATGGCCAACGATACCCTCATCGCCATGGCCGCCAGCCAGGGCCAGCTGGAGCTAAACCCCTTTGCACCCCTTATTGCCCACGCCCTTTTGACTTCCCTGGAAATGTTGGCGACAACGGCCCGGATTTTCCGTACTGCATGTATAGGCGGCATCACCGCCAACCCGGAGCGCTGCCAGGAGCTCCTGGCCCGCAGCCCGGCCCTGGCTACGGCTCTGCTGCCCTATATCGGTTACGAACGGGCGTCGGCGGTCGTCCGGGAAGCGGAGGTTTCCGGCCGGCCCATAAAGGATGTAGTTTTAGAAAAAGGGTATTTGACCGCGGACGAACTGGAAAGGGTCTTAACCCCGGCGGCCATGACCCACCCGGGTATTGTCAAGGACATAAAGCAGGAGTTGGGTAAAACGTAATCTACCGGCTACAAATCTTGCCCCCTTCACCCCTGGTGCCTATGATAAAAAGCAAGCATATCATAGGGTGGGGGTGTTCTTATGACGAAAATAGGGATTGATCCCGGTCACGGCGGCAGCGACCCCGGGGCGGTAGCTGCCGGCGAGCTGCAGGAGAAGGATGTCACCCTGGCCGTAGGGCTGGATCTGCGGCACAGGCTGCAGGGTGCCGGTCTGGAAGTGATCATGTCGCGAACAGAAGATGTAGACGTTTCTTTAGCCGACCGGGCGCAGCTTTTTAACCGGGAGCAGGTCGGCCTGGTAGTGAGCCTGCACGTCAACAGCGCCGCCAGTACCACGGCAAACTACGTCAGCACCTTTATCCTGGCCCCCGGGGGCCAGGCGGAGAAGATAGCGAATGCTATCCAGCCCGAGCTGGTGGCCGCCACCGGCTGGCCGGACGGCGGCGTGCGGGAGGCTAACTTTTACATCCTGCGCCAAACTGACGCCCCGGCGGTTTTGGTGGAGATGGGTTTCATCAGCAACCCGGCCACAGCCTCCCTCCTGGCTACTATAGCGACCCGCCAAACCCTGGCCCGGGCCATATATAAGGGCCTGGCCGTCTACCTGGGATTACCGCCGGACGTGCCTATGCTGCCCACTGATATCCAGGGTAACTGGGCCGAGGCGGCCATCCGCCGGGTTATAGCTGCCGGCATTATGTCCGGCTACCCGGACGGCAGCTTTCGTCCCGACCAGCCGGCTACCCGGGCGGAACTGGCCGCCGCCCTGGATCGGATTCTCGACAAGCTAAAATAAAAACCACCGCAACCACGTCCCCGCTTTTCTCCAAAGGGGGCGTGGTTTTGCTGCTCATATAAACAACCCATCGTTAAAATAAGTCTAATGCCCGCCGACCCTTTGCTCGAAGCTTACCGCAAATTCATAACCAGTATCTAAATCTTAACGTCTTCTACCTCCGCCTTTTTTGGGTGGGGAGGGCGGCCGGCCGTTGCCCAGGACCTGTTCCAGTTCCCCGGCCGTCCGCCGCTTGGATTGGGTAAAGGGGATGTTAATTCCCGGTTTGGCCCGCCACCAGTTGCGAAAACCGGGCAGCACCGGGCGGGTGACCATGGCCCACCAGGGGGAACGCACCAATACGTCTTTATGATCAGGCCAGATGAAGGGGGTTATAGGGGATAAATAAGGTAAGCCAAAAGAACGTAGAGTTACCAGGTGAATGAGGATCATTAAGAAGCCGGTGAAGATACCGAAGATCCCCAGGGCGGCGGCCAGGAAGATCATGGGTAGCCGGAGCATGCGGATGGCGAGGGAGAAAGAAAAGGTCGGTACGACAAAGGAGGAAATAGCCGTCAGGGCGATAACAATCACCATGGCCGCCGAGATCAGCCCGGCCCGGACGGCCGCCTCGCCGACTACCAGGGCGCCGACGATGCCGATGGCCTGGCCCATGGGCCGGGGCAGGCGCAGGCCGGCCTCCACCAGGATCTCAAAGACTATCTGCATGAAGAGGGCCTCGATAAAGGCCGGGTAGGGCACCCGGGCCCGCTGTGCGGCGAGGGAGACCGCCAGGGGAGTAGGGAGCATCTCCTGGTGAAAGGTAGTCAGGGCGACGTAAACGGAGGGTAGTAATAGGGCGTTTATCAGCCCTATTAACCGGAAAAAACGGATACCTATAGAAACACCCCAGCGTTCGTAATAATCCTCCGGCGAATGGATAAAGCAAGGGAAATTTCCCGGGACAATCAGGGCAAAGGGGGTGCCGTCGGTTAAAATGGCCACGTATCCCTCCAGGATCTTCCTGGCCGTCACATCCGGTCTTTCCGTAACCATATGCTGGGGGAAGGGGGAAAAGGGGGCGTCCTCGGTCAATTCCTGGATATAGCCGCTCTCCAGGACGCCGTCGATGTCGATGCGCTCCAGGCGGCGCTGGAGTTCGTCTAACACCTGCTGGGGTGCTATGCCTTCTAAATAAATAATATTCACCATGGTATTAGTCAGCCGGCCCAGGCGCCTGCTCTTGACCCGCAGTTTGGTACTGCGGATCTTACGGCGAATCAGGGTGGTATTGGTCCGGAGGTTCTCGGTAAACCCCTCCCGGGGACCGCGAACCACCGCCTCGGTTTCCGGTTCGCTAACGGCGCGTTTCTCAAACCCCTGGGCGCTGATAGCCAGACCCCGGCTCCACCCTTCGGCCAGCAGGCCAACCTTACCGTCCAGGACTGCGGATAGCATCTCCATCAGATCGGAGATTATACCCACCTCGTCGATGCTGAGGATCTTTTCCCGGATAAAAGCCGGTTCAATCGTTCCCCCTTGTTCGGCTGGGGGGATGGTCATCATAACTGGTAAAAGATCGCGGTTGATAATCGCGTCATTAACCATACCGTCAATAAAAACGAGGGCCATCTCCCGGCTGCCGGCAATAAAAGGCCGGATTACTACATCCGGGGCGGAATCCATCTCCTGGCGGATAACATTCAGGTTTTGCTTTAACGAAGTACTAATGGGCTGTTTAGGGCCTGATTTCTCCTTGGAGCCCGCGGGTTCCTTCTTTTTTAACAGTTTTCCACCCCGGCTGATTATACGTCCAATGGCCATGATAATCTGGCTCCCTGCTTTAGAAACTTCACTATTATTTTAGCCGGGAACTGGTGGGATATACAGAAATATCCTTGACAGGGTAAACAAGAAGAGTTGCTCCTTTTTGGGGTGCGCCCTCTACACCACTTGCACATTGCCGGTATAAGTTTAGGCTGTAGTATTAGGCAAAAAATTTTTTAAGGCCGGCAGGAATTTTATATTTTTGGGAGAATATATTCATCAACTCTTCAGATGAGTTTATGATTAGGAGGACAGATAATTGCCAGCTCGTAAAATTCAACGCTTTTCCCTGGTGCAACAGACCGTGGATGTCCTGCGGGAAATGATTAATTCTGGAGCTTATGATGAGGTCGACCGTCTGCCTTCAGAAGAACAACTAGCTGCTGAAATCGGCGCCAGCCGCCTGACCATCCGGGAAGCCCTGGCCGTCCTGGAAGGGGAAGGAATCATCCTGCGCAAACATGGTAAGGGAACGATGATCAATAACCGCACTCGGCAACTTAAGGCGCGAATTGACCCGGCCCGCGAGATCGGCCGTTTTATCGCCGAAAGCGGTTTCCAGCCCGGCGTGGCCCGGGTTAAGGGCTGGTCGGAAGCAGCCGGCCCCCTGCTGGCCAAAAAGCTAGGTCTAAAAGCCGGGGATCAGGTACTAGTTATCGAAAAGTTATTCCTGGCAGATGGCAACCCGGCAGTCTTTTGCGTCGACCGGGTTCCGGAAAAATTAATCCAAACGCCGATCCCTGAAGCCCGTTATTGGGAAACCATCTTTACCGTTCTGGCCGAACATAGCGGCATCCACGTTGTTAACGATATCGTTGAACTCATTCCCACTATAGCCGACCATCGCCTGGCCGCCATTATGAAGGTTAACCCGGGAACGCCGCTCTTACAGTTAGATACCATAGCCTTTGACGAACAAAACGAACCAGTAATGGCCACCCAGGAATACTATCTGGATACCTTTGTCCGCTTTACCCTTTACCGTAAAGCCAATTATTAAAGGGGCCAGGCCCAGGCTACCAGGTATTAAGCCCACCTCAATCTTTGGTGCCAGGGGCGTCGTGAAGCTTTTAACACCTAGGTGCTGACTATTGCGAACTACGCCATCAGGGTGATAATTGTCATATTGCTGACGGATCTGAAGTAAGTTTAAGTAGCAATAAAAAAAGGGGGTTTTTAATATGAACGATGTTTTACTGGAAAAATTACGGGTCGCCGTAGCCAGTGGTGACCGGGAGGGAGCGGCCGGGGCTGCTCAAGACGCGCTTGCTTCTGGCATGGACCCAGTAGACATTTTTGAAAACTACCTGGTGCCGGTGATGGATGAAGTCGGGGAGAAGTTTGGCCGCCTGGAAATCTTCCTGCCGGATTTAATGATGGCCGCCGATGTGGCCAAGGCAGTAAAACAGGTAATCGAGCCGGCTATAAAAGGAAGGGCGATTTCAGGGGATGAACGGGCCTGCATCGTCATTGGGACCGTCATGGGCGATGTCCACGATATCGGTAAAAACATGGTATCCCTGTTGTTAGAAGTTAACGGCTTCCGGGTCGTCGACCTGGGAACCAATGTCCCGGTCTTCGACTTTATCAAAGCCGCCGAAAAGGAGCAGGCGCAAATAATCGCCATGTCGTCCCTGCTGACTACTTCCATGCCCTATATGGCCGAGTTAATTAAAGCCCTGGAGGAGACGGGGAAAAGGCAGAACTGGAAAGTCGTTGTCGGTGGCGGGCCGGTTTCCCCGGGATGGGCGGATAGCATTGGCGCCGATGGTTATGGCAAGGACGCCAGGGAAGCCATTGAAATTTGCCGGCGGTTAAGCAACTAAAGGAGGAAAAATAAATGCGCAGCCACACCCGTTTGCTGACTGTCCTGGACCGGGCAGAAAACGGCCCCCTGCTGGAGGAAAGGGATTTCGATCAACTAGTAGCCAGCACCGTCCGGGAACTGACCCGTAAGTATGATATTAAGTATGACCGCCAGGAGGCCATTAATCTCCGTGACGACCTGGCTGATCGGCTTTTCCAGGCCGGCCTGGAGCTGGCCGCCAGGGTGGGGGTTTACTGCACCTCTACCCACCGGCGCCTTACTTTTAGTGAGGCCGAAATCCGCGACGCCCTGCGTTTTGCTCCCGGTGAGCTGGAAATCGGCAGTGGCCTGGACAGGGTGGTTATTAAAAGCCGCGTTCCGGAAGATCCCCATATTCCGGCCAATACCGGCGGTCCCTACGGCACGCCTTTGACCGAGGAGCTTTATACTTACATTACCCAGAGTTACATCCAGGAACCCATTATTGATGCCGTAGTTAATGGAACCTTTGCCACTATCCACGGCCGGCCACCTAAAACCCATACTCCCTGGGAGGTTCTCCTGGCCTGGCGGGAGGTAGAACTCTCCAAGGCGGCGGCCCAGAGGGCCGGGCGGCCGGGTATCAGCCTGGGATGCGTGGAAAACGCCGTGACGGAAATCGGCGAACTCTCGGGTACCTCTTACGGCGGCTTTACGCCTGCCGACTGGCACCACGTCTGTTTTACCAGCGAACTCAAAACCAGCTACGCCTTGCTCATTAAAGTCGCCCATTTGATCCAGACAGGTTGCATTATCCATGACTTCTGCAACCCCATTTACGGTGGTTACGCCGGCGGTGCCGAAGGGGTGGCCATGGTGGCCGTGGCCGGGGTTATCCTGATGGCGGTAGTCAATATGTCCACGACCCACTCCATTTGTCCCACCCACCCCTTCTTCGAATCCGATACGGCGCCGGAGATTGTCTGGGCCATCAGCGCCTCCCAGCAGGCCCTGAACCGCAATACCCACCTGTTAACGACGGTAATGACCTCGCCCGTTTCCGGACCAGGGACGGAATCCTTATTATACGAAGCTGCCACCATTGCCACTACTGCTACCGTTTCCGGCACGGCCCGTATCGACGGCGTCCGCTCCGGCGCCGGGGTCTGTACAGATCACGTCAGTGGCCTGGAAGCACGTTTCAATGCTGAAATTAGCCACGCAGTAGCCGGCATGTCTCGGGATCAGGCCAACGAGTTGATCCAAGAATGGCAGCAGCACTACGTACCCTTGCTAGATAAAAAACCGGTGGGACAACCCTTTGCTGAAGTATACGATTTAAAAACCCTGCGTCCAAAAAAACACTGGCAAAAAATCTACGACGAGGTACAGGAAAGGCTTTTCAAGCAAGGGGTACGGTTTAAATAGCGCGGTGAAAGATGAACCTGGGAGTAAACGTAGTTATGTTCTCCACGGTTTCGCAGTAGAAAAAGATGCTTGTGATTTAGTAGTTTTAGGTTTCAATCGTGTAGTACCAGTTCACCCATGAATGGAGGCCCCTACCTTGTCCCTGTTGCTTAAAAACGCCGACTGGATTATTACCCTGGATAACGACGGCCATCGTTACCGGCATGCCGATATTTTAGTCGACGGTCCGGCCATCAAGGCCATCGGCCCCGATTTGCCGGTCGGGAAGGGGGATACGGTGATTGACGCCCGGGGTAAGATTGTCCTACCGGGGCTGATCAACACCCACCATCACCTCTACCAGACCCTGACCCGCAACATCCCGGCCACCCAGGATATCCCCCTCTTTCCCTGGCTGGTGACCCTATACGAGATCTGGCGCGAACTGACGCCGGAAGGCCTGCACTGGGGGGCCATGGTCGGCCTGGGGGAATTGCTCAAGACCGG
The DNA here is from genome assembly GCF_051020825.1 of Moorella naiadis (nom. illeg.). Classification (NCBI taxonomy): domain Bacteria; kingdom Bacillati; phylum Bacillota; class Clostridia; order Neomoorellales; family Neomoorellaceae; genus Neomoorella; species Moorella naiadis (nom. illeg.). The sequence goes on along the minus strand of NZ_JAXGFQ010000023.1, from coordinate 5,973 downwards.
CTGCACCTGTTCCAGCGACCATCACTATGTCTTTCCCTGCGATCAGAGAAAGGAACTTATTGATGCCGAAATCCAGGCGGCCCGGGAACTGGGGATCCGCTTTCACGCCACCCGTGGCAGCATGTCCCTGGGCCGGAGCCAGGGTGGGCTGCCGCCCGATGAGGTCGTCCAGGACGAAGAAGAAATCCTGGCCGACAGCGAGCGCCTGATCCGGCAGTACCACGAAACCGGGCCCTACGCCATGTGCCAAATCGCCCTGGCTCCCTGCTCACCCTTTTCCGTTACCCCGGAGTTAATGCGTGATAGCGCCGCCCTGGCGCGCCGCTACGGCGTCAGGCTTCACACCCACCTGGCCGAGACCCTGGATGAAGAAAACTTCTGCCTGGAGAAATTCGGTCGGCGGCCGGTAGCCTATATGGCCGACCATGGCTGGCTGGGTGCCGACGTCTGGTTCGCCCACGCCATCCATCTAAACGACGCCGAGATCGCCCTTCTGGGGGAGACTAAAAGCGGCGTCGCCCACTGCCCGGCTTCCAATATGAAGCTCGCCTCCGGCGTTTGCCGGGTGAAAGATCTGTTAAAAGCCGGGGTGCAGGTCAGCCTGGCCGTGGACGGCAGCGCCAGCAACGATTCCTCCAATATGTGGAATGAGATGCGGATAGCTTATCTATTGCAGAAACTTACTTATGGTAACGACGGCCTGACGGCGGAAGAGGTCCTGCGCCTGGCCACCGTCGGCGGCGCCCGGGTCCTGGGCCGGGAGGACCTGGGTTACCTGGCCCCGGGTATGGCCGCAGACTTAATACTCATCAATTTTAACGACCTGGGCTTTGCCGGCGGGCAACACGACCCGGTGGCAGCCATCATCACCTGCGGTGACAGCCAGCTGGTGGACACCACCATTGTCAACGGCCGGGTGGTCGTCCGGGAGGGGCGGCTGATCCGGGTGGAGGAAGAGGAGATTAGCCGCCAGGCCAACCGGGTGTCGGAGGAGATGTTGGCCCTGGCCGGCCGGCGCACCGGCAGAGACTACTTTGCTTATCCGGCAAGGCGGCCGCTCTTCTAAAAGGGGGGAAGTAAGAACTTGCTTATTGTCGGCGAAAAGATTAATAGCAGCCGGCCGGCTGCCAGAGAAATCCTGGCCGGCCGGGATAAGGAGGGACTAATCCGGCTCGTCCGGGAACAAGTGGATGCTGGAGCCGCTATGTTGGACGTCAACGCTGCTACCCTCATGGAGGGAGAGGGGGAAACATTGAGGTGGGCGGTAGAAACTATCCAAGCATCCCTGGACATACCCCTCGTGCTCGATTCTCCCAGCCCGGCAGCCCTAGCCGCCGCTTTACCTATCCACAAGGGTCAGGCCATGATCAACTCTGTTACCCTGGAGACCTCACGGTTTACTGGCATAGTTCCCCTGGTAAAGGAATATGGCTGTCAGGTAGTAGCCCTTTGCCTGGACGGCCAGCAGATACCGACCACGGCCATCAGGCGCCTGGAGATTGCCAGGGAGCTAGTGGCGAAACTCCAGGCAGAGGGCATTAACCCGGAAAATATTTACCTGGATCCCCTGGTCCATACGGTGGGTACCAACGAACAGGCAGGCGTAGAATTCCTGGCCACCCTGGAAGGAATTAAAGAAAAACTTCCTGGTGTCAAGACAATCTGCGGTTTAAGTAATATCTCTTTTGGCCTGCCGGCGCGGCGCCTTATTAACCGTACCTTTTTAACTCTAGCGGTTAGCCGGGGCCTGGACGCCGCCGTTATCGATCCCCTGGACCAGGAATTGCTGGCCGCCCTGGCGGCCACCGAACTCCTCCTGGGACGGGATCGTTACTGCCAACGTTTTTTACGACGGTATAAAGAGAGCAGACTGGTTAATTAAACCTCCACGACAACTAAATCGTAACTTTCTTCGCCGCAAGCACATACCCGGCCTGTAATGGCGCAGGCGCCTTTTGCAAAGTAGCACTAAACCCAATGCAGAAGGCGCCTTTTTTGTAAGTTAAGTAATACTGCAAGTATGGTCCTGAAAGTAACAGTAATCAAAGTGACAATAGTTTAAGAAGGTGGTGAAGAAAGACTTGCTTGCCGATTAATTTCTCAACCAGGTAGTAAACAAAATTAAAAGGAGGGGTTAAACGATGTTCAGAATCAACAAGTTGTTGGTATTGATGGCGGTTGTCGGTATTCTGGCTCTGGGTTTACTGGGTGGCTGCGGGGGAAAGAAAGCCGGAGATACTTCCGGGGATAAAAGCCAGGCCTCAGCCCCGGCGGCAAACAAAGAAGAGCCTTTTAAGGTAGCCTTTATGTACGTTGGGCCGGTAGGCGATGCTGGCTGGACCTTTGCCCATGACCAGGGCCGTAAAGAACTGGAGAAAAAATTGCCGTGGGTACAGACTTCATTTGTCGAAAATGTAGCTGAGGGAGCCGATGCTGAAAGGACCCTTACTGAACTGGCTGAAAAGGGGAATAAAGTAATCTTTGCTACCAGTTTCGGTTATATGGATTATGTCCTCAAAGTGGCACCAAAGTACCCTCAGACAGTTTTCCTTAACTGCGCCCATTTCAAATCGGCCGCCAATGCTGGTAACTATTACGGCCGGATGTACCAGCCCCGCTACCTGTCGGGCATCATTGCCGGTAAGATGACTAAATCGAACATCATCGGTTATGTGGCCTCCCATCCAATCCCCGAGGTAATCCGGGGGATCAATGCCCTGGCCCTGGGGGTGCGCTCGGTAAATCCTAAAGCTGTAGTCAAAGTAGTCTGGACCAACACCTGGTACGACCCGGCTGCCGAAAAGCAGGCTGCCCTGAGCCTTCTGGATACTGGTGCTGATGTCATTGCCGAAAATCAGGATACCCCGGGCCCCATGATCGCTGCCCAGGAACGTGGTGCCTATGGTATTGGCAACAATACCGATATGAGTTCCTTCGCTCCCAAAGCTGTCTTAACGACCCCTATTTTCCACTGGGGTAAATACTACACCCAGGTGGTCAAGGAGGTTAAGGAAGGCAAGCAATGGGACCACAACTATTGGGGTTCCATGAAAGACGGCGTCGTCGACCTGGCCCCTTATGGCCCTATGGTACCTGACGATGTTAAACAGCTGGTCGAGGCCAAAAAGAAGGAGATCCTCGATGGCAAATGGGATGTTTTTACCGGTCCTATCAAGGATCAAAGTGGTAAGGTCAGGATAGCCGAGGGCCAAAAAATGAGCGATGCCGACATGCTCCAGTTCAACTGGTTCGTTGAGGGGGTGCAGGGGGAGATACCGAAATAGCTCCCCAGGAAAGGATATTTACATTTTTTTCTTCCCGTTACTGGCGATGTCTACCGATGGAGGAAGGCTGCGCATCTTGATAAGCCACCCCTTCCTCCATCGGGTTTCTTCAATACCCTGACTAGCTGTACGGAAATTCGGTCCCCTTTTGTACATCTCATTTCGGAGGGGGTAGAATGGCTTTTACCGTTGTGGGGACAAATATAAATCGGGTTGATGCTGTTGCCAAAGTTACCGGGCAAGCTAAATATACCGGAGATTTTTTTGAAAAGAATATGCTGGTCGGCAAGATATTAAGGAGCCCTTATGCTCATGCCCTTATTAAAAACATAGATGTAACCACAGCGAGGGCTTTACCAGGGGTAGAAACGGTTTTAACGTATGCCGATGTACCAAAAATCAAATTTGCTACGGCAGGGCATCCCTATGCCCTGGACCCGAAGCACAGGGATAAAGCCGACCGGACTATTTTAACCGAAAAGGCCCGTTTTGTAGGGGATGCCATTGCGGCAGTAGTAGCTAAAGATGAGTTAATAGCAGTAGAAGCCCTGAAATTAATTAAAGTTGAGTATGAAGTACTGCCACCCCTTCTCACTGCGGAAGCTGCCATGGCAGAAGATGCGCCGTTAATCCATGATGACTGTCCTAAAAATATCCTTAGTTCTGTAGGGTATGTAATAGGCGACGTTGAGGCGGCCTTCCAGGAAGCGGATTATATCTTTGAGGACGAACTGGAGACGAGTATTGTCCAGCACTGCCAGCTGGAGAACCATATCTCCATCGCCTACGTCGACAGCGACGGCCGCATCGTCATTATCACCTCCACCCAGATCCCCCATATCGTGCGGCGGATCGTCGGCCAGGCTTTAGGAATTCCCTGGGGCCGGGTACGGGTGATTAAACCCTATATCGGCGGCGGTTTCGGCAGCAAACAGGATGCCTGTCTGGAACCTTTAGCTGCGGCCATGACCCTGGCCGTGGGGGGCCGGCCGGTCAAGCTGGAGCTATCCCGGGAAGAATGCATGATTGATACCCGCACCCGCCATGCCTTTAAATTTAAACTGAAGACGGGTGTTTCTAAAGATGGTAAACTGGCTGGCATGCATATTCAGGCTATCGCCAACACCGGGGCCTATGCCTCCCACGGCCATTCCATTGCCATGGCCGGGGGTTCCGTATTTCGCATCCGTTATCTTATGAAGGCTTTAAAATATGACCCAATTACTGTCTATACCAACCTGCCGGTGGCCGGGGCCATGCGGGCTTACGGCTCCCCTCAGATAACCTTCGCTGTCGAGAGCCACCTGGACAACATCGCCCGTAAACTCAACCTGGATCCCATTGAGTTCCGCCTGCAGAACCTGGTTACCGAGGGTTATGCCGATCCCTTGAATGGCAACAAGGTACGGAGCTGCGGCCTGCGCGAGTGCATTGCCAGGGGCAAGGAGCTTATCAAGTGGGACGAAAAGAAAGAGCGGTATAAAAACCAGACCGGCGACAAGCGCCGGGGCCTGGGCATGGCCTGTTTCAGCTATGGTTCCGGCACCTATCCGGATTTATTAGAGATTGCCGGGGCCCGGATTATGTTGAATCAGGACGGTTCCGTCCAACTGCAACTCGGAGCTACGGAGATCGGCCAGGGAGCCGACACCATCTTCGCCCAGATGGTGGCCGCGACCCTGGGCCTGCCAGTTGATATGGTCCACGTCATCTCCACCCAGGATACGGACATCGCCCCCTTTGACACCGGCGCCTATGCCTCCCGGCAGACCTACGTCACCGGCATGGCCGTAGCCAAAGCAGCAGCCGAGGTCAAAAAGAAGATCCTGGATTTCGTCCAGAAGATGACCGATATCCCCACCCACGCCCTGGATCTCCGGGAGCAGAATATCGTTTACAAACACTCAGGGGAGGTGGTCATGCCTCTGGCCGAGGTGGCCCTGCAGAGCTATTACGATCTCGCCCTGGCGGCACCGCTAACTAGCGATACCACCAACAACGCCCGGGTCAACGCCTTCGTCTTTGGCGTCACCTTTGCCGAGGTGGAGGTGGACCTGCAGACCGGCCAGATCGCGGTCCTGGAGATCTATAACGTCCACGACTCCGGTAAGATTATCAACCCCCTGCTGGCTGCGGGCCAGGTCCACGGCGGTGTCAGCATGGGCCTGGGCTACGCCTTATCCGAACAGATGCTGTTTGATGAACAAACCGGCCGGCCCCTGAACAATAACCTCCTGGACTACAAACTACCGACGATTATGGATATCCCGGAGATCGGGGTGGATTTTGTAGAGACCTTTGAACCCACCCACCCCTTCGGCTGCAAATCCCTGGGCGAACCGCCGACCATCCCCGTCGCCCCGGCCATTCGCAACGCCGTCCTGGACGCTACCGGGGTAGCCTTTAACCGGTTACCCCTGAAACCTCAACTGGTCTTCGAGAAATTCAAGGAAACCGGGTTAATATAGAAAAAATCAGGAACGCCGAGGGCCAGAAAATAAGCGATGCTGATATGCCCCAGTTCAACTGGTTCGTCGAGGGAGTCCAGGGAAAGATCCCAAAATAAGAATATGTTTCGAAAGGCCCTACTTTATAAAGCAGGGCCTTTTAATTAATGGTCGAGTAGAGGTATGCCTCGCGGCATACCCCCCTCACAGAACCGTGCTGGCGCAATTAACGCACACGGCTC
>NZ_JAXGFQ010000022.1:0-50196 GCF_051020825.1 Moorella naiadis (nom. illeg.) | reverse complement strand
CGGTAGAACTTTCCATTAACGCCTACCGCGCTGATCGTTACAAGTACCGCGTCTTGCTCTACCCGACCAACAATAACCTCGAAGGGGTCCTGTTACCGTAATTCTTGGTATATTAAACAATGGAGTGAGTGGTAGTTGAAAATGAAGTACAGGTCGATGTTTGTGGCGCAATCAGGTGGTCCTACTTCGGTAATCAACAGTACCCTGGCAGGTATTATTACCGCGGCCAGGCAGCAGCTCCAGGTCGACCGGATTTATGGGCTGATCCACGGGTTGGAAGGGGCCTTAAGGAAGGAGAGTATCGACCTCACTAATTTAAACCAGGAAGAATTGGTAAAGTTACGCCATACACCGGCGGCTATTCTCGGCGGTAGCCGGTTTCCACTTACCGATGAGGATATATCTAAGGTTGTTAAGTTTTTTAAAGAAAAGGAATGCCATTATTTTCTATTTATTGGCGGTAATGGTACCATGGACACCTGCCTGCGGTTACAAAATGCCTGCCGGGAAATCAACGTTGACATAGAAATAATCGGTGTGCCTAAGACTGTGGACAACGACCTGGAGGTTACCGATCATGCTCCCGGTTATGGCAGCGCGGCGCGTTATGTAACCCTTTCCGTCCGGGACCAGGCCTTGGATCTGCAGGCCATGCAGCGTTTTGAGCAGGTACGCATTGTGGAAACCATGGGCCGCCTGGTGGGTTGGCTGGCCGCCGCCAGTTTTCTAGCTATGGGTGCCACCACCACCATAAATCCCCTGTTTATCCCGGAAGTACCGGTTGATGAAGATGAATTTATCACTCATATTGATAGGGTATACCGGGAGCAGGGTTATGTCCTGGCGGTTATTGGTGAGGGGCTGCACAATAAAAAAGGCGAGCCCCTGGGCAATAAGCCCTTTGCCGGGATGGCCGACAATGGCTGTCACACAGTACGGACGGGGGCAGCCGAATATCTGGCCCAGCTGGTAAATACCAAATTGGGCTTACGCGCTCGGGCCCAGATCCTGGGTATGAACCAGAGGAGTTTTGCCGCCTGTGTGTCACCAATTGATGAAGAGGAGGCCTTTCAGGTCGGCCAGGCGGCCGTTCGCTTGGCGATCCAGGGTAGCGGGGGACAGATGGTTACCCTGGTTAGAAAGGGTGATAGCTCGGATATAAGCTCTACGCCTTTAGAAAAAGTAGCCGGGATAGAAAAAAAAGTGCCGCTGCATTATTACGACCCCGTCAATAAAAGGGTGACGCCAGAATTTGTAACCTGGTTGACTCCCCTGGTGGGGGAGATATCGCCGGTATTATGGCGGGAGGAGATTCAGAAGACTATTATTCCCGCCTACGCCGCTTGCGGGGGAGTAACTAATAGCGGTCGTTAGCCAGTAATCCACTATCTCATAACTTATTCCGCGGGAATTACCCGTGATGGCTGCCCCTATTAGCGAACGGGAGAATATGATAGGCAGGCAAGCTTAAATCTGCAACTGGCGCAGCCAATTTCGACAGGCATCCCCCATCTCATATCTCATACCGGAGGAGGAAGTTCCCTTGGCAGGAGTTAGATTGGAAGGTATAACAAAAGTATTTGGCAATACGACGGCGGTGGCGAAAACCGATCTGGAAATTAAAGATGGCGAATTTTTGATCCTAGTCGGGCCTTCTGGCTGCGGCAAGAGCACCACCCTGCGCATGATTGCCGGCCTGGAAACGCCTACTGAAGGAGAAATCTATATCGCCGACCGGAAGGTAACCAACCTGGAGCCCAAAGATCGGGATATCGCCATGGTTTTCCAGAACTACGCCCTTTATCCCCATATGAAGGTCTTTGACAATATGGCCTTTGGCTTACGCTTACGCAAAATAGCCAGAAAAGAGATTGAAGCTCGTGTTAAGGAAGCAGCCGAGATTCTGGGCATTGCCCACCTGCTGGACAGGTATCCCAAGCAACTTTCCGGCGGCCAGCGGCAACGGGTAGCCCTGGGACGGGCCATCGTCCGCCATCCCCGGGTATTCCTAATGGATGAACCTTTAAGCAACCTGGATGCCAAGCTCAGGGTGCAGATGCGGGCTGAGCTGATCAAGCTGCATAAAAGGTTGGAAACAACGATCATTTATGTTACCCACGACCAGACAGAAGCGATGACCATGGGCACACGGATTGTAGTCATGAAGGATGGGCTGATCCAGCAGGTGGGGACCCCTAAGGAAATTTATAATAACCCCGACAATCTCTTCGTAGCCGGATTTATCGGCTCGCCGCCAATGAACTTCCTGAAGGGTGTTATTGAACAACAGAACGGCAAAGTGCAATTTAAGGCCCAGGGTTTTACCCTGAACCTTCCGGGAACAAATATGGCAGTACCAGCAGGAAAAGAGGTTGTTTTAGGTATCCGCCCCGAAAGCCTGGCTGTAGTAAATGGTGAGGATAAGGGGGCTTATATACCCTGCGAAGTGGAGGTGGTAGAGAATATCGGCTCGGAAACCATTATCCATGCCCGCACACCAAGTAAAGAGGAGGCTGTGATCAAGGCCAGCGGTTTCGAGAAAACACCTAAAATGGGATCCACTATTAAAGCTAAAGCCAGTCAAGGTAACATGCACCTGTTTGATGCCCAAAGCGGTTCCTGTCTAATTACGTTTAGTATTGTTGCTTAAATTGAGTTATTGAAGGAGGCCAGGCAATGTCCAGGAAGAAATGGATCGTTTTATCGGTTTTGTTTACGATCTTCACTTTAACCCTCACTGCCTGTGGCGGGGGTAATTCTTCGCAAGCAAAAAATGGAGGGAATGGCTCTCAGGAAAAAGTAGAAATAACTTTTGTTAACTGGGCGACGGCAGAAGAAGCTACAAAAAATCAGGTATTAGAAGTTATCAAAGCCTTTGAAACCGAGAATCCCAATATCAAAGTTAAAAATATCCCTATTCCATTTACGGAAATCCAGAATCAGTTAACCATCATGATCACCGGAGGTAATGCTCCCGACGTAGCTCAGCTACCCGATGATGTAGGCATCAGCCTGGCGGCGATGGGTGCTTTGGAACCCGTAGACAATTTACTTTCCAAAGAATTTGCCGCTGATGTGAACAAGGCCTACTATAATATTGGCATTTACAAGAATCAACACTTTTTAGTCCCCTGGATCGGCGGGCCGAATGGTTTCTGGTATAACAAAAAGCTGATGCAGGAGGTTGGCCTGGACCCCAACAAGCCGCCGCGAACGATAGCAGAACTAGATGCTGCCATGGCCCAAATCAAGGCTAAAAAGCAAGATGTTGTTCCTCTCCAGTATGATACTACTGTACGTCCCTTTGCCCTTACTTTCCAGTGGCCCTTTATGCAGGCTTTTGGTACCTTGCCGTTTTCGGCGGATAAAGTTGAGATTAATGGGATGACAGCCTATGCCCAATGGCTACGTGACCTAGTAAGTAAAGGTTACACCCTGCCCGGTAAGAAGCTAGGCGAATTTCGACCCCTGGCCGCCCAGAACCGTTTGGTCTTCGGCATTGATGCCCCTTTCGTCAAAGGGATTATTCAAAGCTTTGATAAGTCGATTACCGATCAGGTTTTTTATGAAACCTGGGGTGTAACCACTTTGCCCACCGGACCGGACGGGAAATCCTATACTGTTGGCGGTAGCAATCATTTCACCGCCGTCTTCAAGGCTTCTAAGCATAAGGAAGCAGCGATTAAATTTGCTGAGTATCTGGCTAACAGTGACGTAGCTTTAAAGAAGTATGTAATTCCTGTAGGTTTCTTGCCGGTTACAGATAGCGCCGTCAAGCGTTTCCCGGATGCCTTTAATAATCCGGTGGCGAAAGCGTTTATTGAAAAAATAAACCCTACAACTATTTCACCTCCCTATGGTCCTAATTATACCAAAGCCGGAACTATTGTATCGGCCAGTATGCAAGAGGTAATCACGACCACCAAACCCATCGATGAAATCTTAAATAGTGCCAGGAGCAAACTGGAAGGGGTTCTCTTAGGAAAATAATTTTTAAAAATTGGGAGGGGTTAAGGTGAAGCGCAGTAAGATTAAGCTTTTAGGTATAATGGTGCTAATAATAGGCGTTATGGCCCTGGCCGGTTGCGGTAAGACCAGTAGTGGATCCAAGGACCAGGGTGCCCAGCAGCAGGGCCAAGAAACCATAACTTTTGTCAACTGGGTTTCGACTGAGGAAGGTACCAGGGATAAAATTAAAGATGTCATCGCTGCTTTTGAACGGGAAAACCCCAATATTAAAGTTGATGTTAAACCAGTGGCTGTAAGTGATATCCAGAATCAGCTCTCGATTATGGTTACTGGCGGCAATGCTCCGGATATTGCCCAGGTGCACCCTGATGACGTAGTAACCCTTGCAGCTATGGGAGCATTGGAACCCGTTGATAACCTTCTGTCGGCAAATTTCAAGCAAGACCTGCAGCAAAGTTTATTAAATCTAACGGTTTATAAGGATCAGCATTTTGGTATTCCCTGGGCACCCGCCGGACCCGGTTTCCTTTATAATAAAAAATTAATGCAACAGGCCGGCCTGGATCCCAATAAACCACCGCAAACTATCGATGAACTCAACCAAGCCCTGAAACAGGCCAAAGAAAAGCTACCGAAGGAAGTTGTGCTTCTTCAGCTGGACACGACCATCAGGACCATAGGTTTGATGCATGAGTGGCCTTTGATGCGTGCCTTTGGCGCCCTGCCGGTTGAGGGCAATAAAGCCAATGTCAATACCCCGGAAATGCAAGCCTTTACCGAATGGTTGCGTGGTTTGGTGAAAAACGGTTATACCCTGCCGGGTAAGAAATACGGCGAATTCCGGCCCCTCGCCGCCCAAAATCGCCTGCTCTTTGCCCTCGACGGTTCTTATGTCAAAGGGATTATAGAGAGCCTGAATAAATCAATCACGGATAAAGAATTCAATGATACCTGGGGAGTGGCTCCTATACCGGCCGGTAAAGATGGCAAGCATTATGCTGCCCCGGATGATCACTTCCTGGTTGTCTTCAAAGCTTCCAAACACAAGGAAGCAGCAGCCAAATTCGCCGAGTACCTGGTGAATAGCGATTATTCCCTGGCGCACTATATTGCCCCGGTCGGTTTTGTCCCTGCCACCAAGAGCGCCGTACAGCGCGTCCCGGCCATCGGTGAGGATCCCATCCGGAAGGCTTTTATCGAAAAGATTATTCCGACGGTGGTGCCTTTACCCTATGGTCCTGATTATACCAAAGTGGCAACTACTATTATGGCTGGTATGCAGGAAGCCATAACTACTGATAAACCCATACCGGAAATACTGGCGAGTGTACAAACAAAACTGGAGGGCATTCTTGGTGGCAAGTAATCTGGATAGAGTAAAGAAAGTAGGGAGGGCCGGGCGCCAGCCCGGCGCCTCCCCCAAAATTGCCGCTATGCTGATAGCACCGTCGTTAGTGGTAATGGGGGTTATCATTCTCTACCCGCTCTTAAACTCCCTCTGGTTATCACTTTTTAATTATCAACTGACGCGGCCGGATGAATTTGCCTTTACGTTAACTCAAAACTATCTACGCGTCATTCACGATGACACTTTTTGGATTGCCTTCAAAAATACAGCGGTATTTACCTTTTTTACCGTGGTTATCAGTCTGGTCCTAGGTTTAATCATGGCTTTAGCCATCGACCAACTTCCCAAACGTTTTACCAGTCTGAGGGGGATAATCCTGGTCCCCTGGGTTATCCCGGGGATTGTTGTCGGTTACCTTTTTATGTATATGTTTGACGTGGAAGTAGGTATTTTTAATTATGTCCTGCAGAAATTGCATGTGATCCAACAGTTTCTCCCGTGGTTGATGAACGGCGACCTGGCGATGATCGCCATCATTGTCGCCCACGTGTGGAACCAAGCCCCTTTTTATATGTTAATGTTTACGGCGGGGTTAAAGGCCATACCGGAAGATGTTAAAGAGGCCGCTTATGTGGAAGGGGCTAGCCGCTGGCAAGAGTTCTGGCATGTAACGATGCCCCATTTAAAAGGCATTTTGGTAATCACCAGCCTCTTGATGGTGATCAGGAACTTCAACAACTTCCCTATCATCTTTACTATGACCGGAGGTGGGCCGGTCTACACCACCACCACTTCGGTGATTTATATTTACCGGCTGGCCTTTGAGCAGTACGATATGGGTTATGCCTCAGCGGTGGGTATTATCTGGGTGATTGTCCTCTTGATCCTTTCTATCTTTTACGTCCGCGCCCTACAAAAAGATTTTTAGGGTAACTTTGGAGGAATAACAATGATCAGGCGACGCTTTTCGCTATTATGGAGTAGCTTGTTAGCGCTGGTACTAGGCTTAACCGTGCTTTGGACTCTTTTCCCTATTTACTGGATGTTAAGTACCAGTTTAAAAGAGAACCTTGATGTATTTAAACTGCCTCCCGATCTATGGCCGTTACACCCAACCCTAATCAATTATTTCAACCTCAGTAACGGGATCACCCCTATCTGGACTTTTTTCATCAACAGCGTTATCACGTCCTTAGGTACGGTAGTGATTGCCGTAGCTCTGGCTACCTTTGCCGGCTACGCCTTGTCGAGGCTTCGTTTCCGTTTCCGCAAATCCATTCTTATCGGAGTGTTGGTAACGCAGATGTTTCCCTTGGTAGTTTTGCTAATCCCGTTATACCTTTTCTATGTCCGTTCCCACTTGTTGAACACCTATTTCGGGCTAATCCTGGCCTATACTTCTTTTACTTTGCCCTTTGGGATCTGGATGATCAAAGGCTTTGTCGATACTGTACCAGTTGAAATTGAAGAAGCAGCCATGGTTGATGGGTGTACCCGCTTACAGGCAATGCGCCAGGTAGTCTTTCCCCTAATTATACCCGGGGTGGTAGCGACCGCCGTTTTTGCCTTTCTGGACGCCTGGAACAACCTGCTTTTCCCGTTGACCCTGGTTAATGACGTTACCATGAAGACCCTGCCCCCGGGCATGATCCTGGCCTTCGGCGGGGAATTCAAACACGACTGGGGCGGTATGATGGCGGCTTCGACCATCGTAACTATCCCGGTTATTATCGGTTTCGTCCTCATCCAGCGGTACCTGGTGGAAGGTTTGACCGGCGGCGCCGTAAAAGGGTAATGATATTTTAAAGGGAGTGCATTTAAGCGTATGAATCATCGGGAGAGGGTCCTGGCGGTTTTAAACCATCAAGAACCGGATCTGGTGCCCTTGGACCTGTGCAACACCGCTTCGTTCATCAACGATCCGGCTTATTTTGCCTTAAAAGAATATCTGCATATTGAAGGGGATGTGGCTCCCTTTCGCAAAGGGTTTACCGGCAATTACTACGATGAACGGGTGCTGGCGGCCCTGGATATCGATTTTCGCCATGTGTGGCTGAAACCACCGGCGGGATACCAGCAAAAGAATTATCCCGATGGCACCTTCAGCGATGAATGGGGCGTTCTCTACCGCCTTTTAGGCAATGAAAGGGCGATCATGCGGAACCCTTTGAGCGGTGCCGATGTCGATACCATTGACAAATATCCCTGGCCGGATCCCGCTGCCCTGGGCCGGACTGATGGTCTAGCGGAAAGGGCCAGGTATTTATACGAGGAAACCGATTATGCCGTTGCCGCTCATGCCGCCTATATTTATGGCTTGTTTGACAATGCCTGGATTTTACGGGGCTTTGAAGAGTTTATGACCGATTTGATGATCAATAAAGACTTTGCCAGGCGGTTGCTGCGTAAAATACTTGACCTTTATCTGGAATTTTATGACCTTTACCTGGACGAGGTAGGGCCTTACGTGCACCTGGTCGTCCACGCCGAGGATTACGGTATGCAGGCAGCACCTTTTATTTCACCGAAACTTTACGCCGAGATGTTTTTACCCCTGCACAAGGAGCTCTTCAGTTTTATCAAGAAGAAAGCTCCTCAGGCTAAGATCATGCTGCATAGCTGCGGCGCTGTTTATCCTTTAATACCCCTGTTTATTGAAGCTGGCATTGATGTGTTAAACCCGATTCAACACCTGGCAGAGGGAATGGATCCGGCCAGGATTAAAAAAGAGTTTGGGTCAGAAATTGTTTTTCATGGCGGCATTGACATCCAGCAGGCACTAGGTGGCAGTGTAGAGGATGTTAGGAAAGAGGCTAAAGCCAGGATCGATGATCTGGGCCGGGGTGGCGGCTATATTATCGCTCCGGCTAATATCGTTCAGGCTGAGGTCCCGCCAGAAAATATTGTTACTCTGTATAAAACCGCCAGGGAATACGGGAGATATAATTCAGAAATCGATTAACAAAGTGGAGGCGTGCCGAATTGAGTAACAGCGCTAAAGTCGGTTTAGTAATGTTGGGCCGGCCGTTTTTTGACATGCCGCTGGCTAACGAATTCTTTACCGGGGTTAAAAAAACTTTACAGGAAGCCGGGGTGGCCGCAGAAATTATCGAAGAACCGGTAACCGTTCCCGAGGAAGCAATCGCCGCCGCTCGGAGACTAAAGGAAACGGATGTGGCGGCCATTATTGCTGTTCAGGGGACGTTTACGGATGCTTCCCTGATCCTTAACCTTACGGCAAACATTGATTTGCCTTTGTTAATCTGGGCAGTTAAAGAAGAACCCACCGGGGAACGTTTGCGGCTCAATTCTTTCTGCGGGCTGAACCTTGGTGCCCATGCCTTAACTGCCGCCGGGAAGCGATTTAAGGGTGTCTATGGCAACCCGGGATCACCAAAGGTCGAGCAGGAAGTCCTGGCTTTCATCCGCGCCGCTGGTGCGGCCAAATGGTTGAAGGGAAAACGCATCGGTTTGGTTGGTCACCGGCCGGCAGGGTATTACACCTCCAATTTTAACGAGGTGGATTTATATAGCACCTTGGGGGTAGCTGTCGATTATATTTCCCTACTGGAAGTCTTTACCCTGGCCGGCGAAATGGATCTAACCGGTGAACCGGAGTTAACCGCCGGCCTGGTGGGCTACGATCAGGTCGATACCGGCGCGGCGCAGAAATCCCTGCGCGCCTACTTGGCTCTGAAGAAGATAATAGCTGACAAATCCCTCGACGCCGTGGCCGTCGAATGCTGGCCCGACTTTATGGCTGCCTATGGGGGCGCGGCTTGCTTTTCCCTGGGGCAACTGAACGATGACGGCATTGTCGCCGCCTGCGAAGCCGACGTTAACGGGGCTGTGACTATGCTGCTGGGACAATACTGGTCGGGTCAGGCGACCTTCCTGGCTGACTTGGTAATTGGTGAGGAAGAAAAGAATGAGCTTACCTTTTGGCACTGCGGTGCCGCGCCCCGGTCGTTGATGGCTGCCACTGCCAGGGCGTTAGCGGGGGTCCATCCCAATCGCAAGATCCCCCTGTCCCTTTATTTTCCTTTACGCGAAGGCAAGGTAACCATCAGCCGGCTGAGCCCTGATAAAAACGGCAAGCTGAGGCTACTCCTTGGTAAAGGAACGGGCCTACAGGCACCGATGTTGTTCAGTGGCAATACTTTACCGGTGCGCCTGGAAACGCCGGTGGGCCCGGCCCTGGATGCGATTCTCAATAAAGGCTTTGAACACCATTACGTTTTGACCTATGGTGATTTTACACCGGAACTGCGGGAGTTTGCCCGGTTGTTGGAACTGGAAATTGTGGCGATCTAAGGATTGAACAATTTATGACCGATGAAACAGGAAAAGAAATCTCCTTTCTCGCCGCCCTGGGAGCAACCATCCCGGCGATAATGGCGTTAGTAACGGCAAGCCTGCTGGGCTTGCCGTTACAAATTCCCTTTTTGCTGGGGATATTTTTAGCCGGCGTGGTGGGCTGGCGTTATGGTTACCGGTGGGCGGAAATCGAAGGGGCAGCTTTACAGGGCATGAACCAGTGCACCTTTGCCTTATTGATCTTGATGCTGATTGGCGCCACTATCGGCATCTGGATCGCGGCGGGTATTATCCCTACCTTTATTTACTTCGGCCTGCAGTGGTTGGCGCCGCGGTTTTTCCTGGCGGAAGCCTGCCTGCTGACCTTTTTGATGGCCCTGGCTACTGGTTCCGATGCCGGCGCCTTCGGTACTATCGGGGTCGCCTTGCTGGCCATCGGACATGGTCTGGGGATACCTCTACCCGTTACGGCCGGGGCGGTGACGGGCGGGGGGATAGCCGGGCATATTGTTTCACCGTTAAGTGACCTCTCAGCCATGGCGCTCAGTACCAATGGCGGCAATATACTTGAACTGGTCAAACTTTTTACCCGCCGGGTGGTTCCGGCCCTGGTTATCACTCTGGTCTTTTACGGCCTTTACGGATTTTTCTGGACCGGCCAGGCGAACAGCGCCGCGACGGCACGCTTACTAGCCACCTTAAAGGAGCTATTCGTCATCAGTCCCTGGCTGCTGGTACCGGTGGGCATCCTGTTTATATTAATAGTTTTGCGCGTACCCCTGGTACCGGTCCTGGGGCTAAATTTGTTGTTATCAGCGGTGGTAGCCATGGTCGTCCAGGGAATAGATTTGGCTAGCGTTATCCGGTTTATGAGCTTCGGTTACACCGCCACCGCCGGCAATGAAGTGGCGGCGATGCTCAATAAAGGCGGCATAATCGCTTTCGGTAATATTATCGAGCTAATTCTTCTAGCTTCAGCCTGGGCTACCGTATTGCAGCACATCGGAGTGCTGGAATTGTTGTTGGGCAAGCTGGCTAAGATGAAATTGCTAAAAGGCAGGATATGTGCAACCGGTACTTTGCTGGCCGTTTTAATGTCAGTACTCACCTGCGCTATCATCCCGGCGGTTCTAGTACCATCCTTATGGCTTAAAGACCAGTATACGGCGACAGGCTACCGGCCGGAACACCTTTCCCGCGACCTCGTGGAAGGCTCTTTTGCCGTCGCCGCCCTGGTACCATGGACCAATTTAAACTTTATTGTCCTGGGTACCCTGGGAGTAGGCGCTTTGCAGACTACCCCCTATAATATTTTCTCCTGGCTAGTAGTTATTCTCGGGCTTCTGGCCGGTTGGCGCCGCCAGGCCAGCCGGGTTTAAAACATTTAAAGGAGGAATGGCTAAGATGCCAGTTAAACTTGGCGTGGGGATGCTGGGCTACGGCTTTATGGGCAAAGCCCATACCAATGCTTTAAAAAAAATCCCTTATATTTTTTATCCCTTTCCGGCAGAACCGGAGTTGGTGACCATCTGTGGCCGCAATGAGGCCAATGTCCGGGAAGCCGCCGCGCGCTACCAATATCAAAAATGGACTACCGACTGGCAGGAAATGATCGCCGACGAAGATATCCATATCTTCGCCAACACCGGCGCCAATGACATCCACTGCGAGCCCTGCCTCGCTGCCCTTAAAGCCGGCAAGCACGTCATCGTTGAAAAGCCCATGGCCCTGAACCTAGTCGAAGCGCGAAGGATGTACCAGGCGGCCAGAGAAGCGGGAGGTAGGGGTCAGAAACACATCGTCGCCTTTAACTACCGTTTTGCCCCGGCCCTACGCCTGGCCAGGCGGATTATTGCTGAGGGGCGCCTGGGCCGGATATACCATTTTCGTTCTGCTTATCTACTGGACCGCCTGTCTGATCCCACGACGTCCTTTTTCTGGCGCTTGAGTAAAGAGAAGGCTGGTTCGGGTGCCCTGGGCGACCTGAATTCCCACGCTATCGATATGCTGCGTTTTCTTCTGCAAACGGAAGTAAAATCAGTGCAGGCTTGGAACCATACTTTCAATTGCCGGCGACCCAATGGTAGCGGTCAGATGTGTACGGTTGACGTTGACGACGCCTCCATGATCTGGCTCCAGCTGGATAATGGGGCGATGGCTTCCCTGGAGGCCAGTAAAGTAGCCACCGGTTATAAAACTATGTGGCGGATTGAGGTCCACGGTAGCGAGGGGGGCCTGGTGTTCGACCTCTCCCGGGGGAACGAGCTGCAGTTTTATAGCAAGGGCGATCCTTTATATCTCCAGGGTATGCGCACCATCCACGCATCCGAACCGGAGGCCCATGACTATGCTAAGTACTGGTGGCCGCGCGGTCACAACCTGGGCTGGGAGCATTACCACATCCATATGCTCGAGCACTTCCTGCGCTGTATCGCTACCGGGGCTGAGGTAACCCCCTGGGGAGCTACCTTTGCGGATGGCTTACGCTGCCAGGAAGTGATCGAGGCGGCCCTGGAGGCCAGCGAAAAGGGCGGCTGGGTGGATATAAACCATTGGGTATAATCTACCACCAAAGTCACAGACCTTGTATTAATGCAGCTTTCCGATTCGAAATGCGGAAATGAGATACTAAAATTTAACAGGAGCGAGGAAAATGACAAACAGGCAAAATGAAACAGCTCAAAAAGAACAGCGTATCAGGGATTTAGCTGCCAGGATGGGTTTAGATGGCATCTGCCTATCGCGGGCGTTAAATTTTGCCTGGTTTACCGCCGGGGGCAATAACCGGGTGGTGACCGGGTCAGAAACGGGAGCGGCGGCCCTGGTAATCTTGGGCGAAAAGAGATATGTAGTAGCGCCGAAGAATGAAATCGAACGCATCATTGAGGAACAGGTCTTTGATCTTAGTTTTGAGCCCTGGACTTATGAATGGTACGCGAGCAGGGAAAAGGCCATTGCCGACCTTGTTGGCAGCCGCAGGGTTGGCAGCGATATACCTCTGGGCGACTGGCCGGTACTGGGTGCTGAACTTAACCGGCTCCGCTACAGCCTGACTGAGGGGGAAATCGCCCGCGCCAGGGAGATAGGGGCGATTTGTTCCCGGGAACTGGCCGCCACCTGTGTAAACATTAACCCCGGGATGACGGAGTGGGAGATCCAGGCCGAGCTTGCCGGGAGGCTACTCAAGTATGGCGTGCGCCCAGCGGTTTTGCTGGTAGGCACTGATGAACGTGCTTTAAAGTACCGTCATCCCGTGCCAACGAATAAAAAGCTGGAGAAATACGCGGTCATCGGCCTGGTAGGCGAGAAAGGCGGCTTGCACATAGCCATGACACGGTCCGTCTATTTCGGCACAGTACCGGATGATTTACGGCGGCTTTACGATGTGGCTTTAAAGGTGGAAGCGGCTTTCCTGCAGGCCAGCACTGTTAGCGCCAGCAGCCGGTTTATCTTTGACCAGGGCCGGGCGGCTTATGCGGCCGCCGGTTTTCCAGAAGAGTGGCAGCGCCACCACCAGGGCGGCGCCATCGGCTACGCGCCGCGGGAGTACCGGGCCGGGGAAGGGGCGGAGGAAATCATCCAGCCGGACCAGATGCTGGCCTGGAACCCCACCGTCCAGGGCAGCAAATGTGAGGATACGGTGCTGGTAACTGCTGCCGGCGGTCTGGATTTTATCACCTCCGTACCGGCATGGTGGCCGGTGGCAACGGTGGAGATTGGCGGGCAGAAAGTTAAGCGGCCCCTTATTGTGGAGAGGTAAAGCATATCTTCTTAATGAGGTATAAATACTTGTAGAGAAAAGCCAGGGCCATACCCTTGTCGAAGTTAAATTGAGGGAAATGCTGGTTTATACTCTTATAATTACGTGTATAGTAAAGGCAGAACCAAATTTCATGTACGTGGAGGGTTTAAAGGTGGAAAGAATCGTATGCAATCCGGAAATTTTAGGTGGAAAACCTGTAGTAAAGGGTACCAGAATAGCGGTTTATTTAATATTGGATCTACTTTCTGAGGGGTATTCCTTTGAGGATATTATTAAGCTTTATCCGCATTTGACTACAGAAGATATCAAAGCCTGCATAAGATATGCCGCCAAATTGTGCCGGGCGGGGGAGATAGAAACGTATGGGGCGGCCAGCAATGCTTAAATTCTTAACCGATGAGAATATTTATCCTTCTACGTTGGAACTCCTACGATCCTATAGTTTTGTATGTTGCCTCCATAATTTTTTAAAAAAACCTTGACAATGATCGCATCGAAACTATATAATTACCATATAAGCTAGCTACCTAACAACTATATAATATTATGGTGAAATATTATATGTCAATTAACCGCGCAACACCCATTCCCCTCCATTTTCAAATTGCCAGCGATTTAAAGGAAGCCATCAAACAAGGAAAATGGTCGGTTGGTGATGCCCTCCCCACCGAGAAAGAGCTGATTGATAAATACGGCGTTAGCATCACTACTGTTCGCCATGCCATGGCCACCCTGGTCAATGAAGGGCTGCTGGAGCGACGCCCGGGAAAGGGTACTTTTCTCATTCGCGATATGGTCGAAGAAAATCTTGGCCAGCCGACGGGTTTTTTTGAGGAAATGGCTGTCCAGGGTTTAAAGGGAAGCCAGCAAATCCTTAAGATGCAGCCCTTAAAAATTACTGCTACTGAATTAGAGGCATTACCTCAACTTAATATTTTTGATGCTGATAAAGTTTACTTAATCGAGAGCGTTCAAATGATATATGGTAAAGCTGTTAACTATTTGCGTAGCTACTGGCCTTTTGAATATGGTAAGGAATTAAAGTCGGAGGAGTTAACTTATGAAGGTATATACGAAAATCTAAATAAAAAATTTGGCGTTATTATTACCGAGGCTGACCAAAAAATAACAGCGGCTGTGGCTGGCCCTAAAGAAGCCAGGTTATTGGGAATAAAGGAAGGCGCACCAATATTAAAGGCAGTCCGCATTGGCTATGCTAATAATCGCCCGGTAGAGCTATCAATCAATGCTTACAGAGCTGATCGTTACAGCTATAAAGTACACTTAAGCCGGAATGGCCACCAGAAGGGTGGCCTGGTAATAGAAAGTCATAAAACAAGTAATCTGGAGGGAGAACCTTGAAAAATCCATGGCAAGTGACCCGCGAAGACATACTACAGGATCTCCGGTTTAAGGAGGTCAAGATATACCCCACTGTTGTAGAACTGCAACAGGCCATTGCCCGGGAAATGGCCGACCTGATCAAGGAACATAACGCCCGGGGAGAAATGACCCGCTTCATCCTGCCCGTTGGTCCCCTGGATTATAAAATCCTGGCCCAAATCTGCCGGGAGGAAAAAATCAGCTGCCGCAATGTTGTTATGTTCAACATGGATGAGCTGCTGACCCTCGAGGGAGAGCTAATCCCCTATAATAACCCCCTCAGTTTCCGCCGGTATATGGACCACGAGTTTTATAATTTGTTGCCTGACGAACTGAATGTCCTGCCCGAGAACCGCGTCTTCCCCGATCCCCACGATACCGGAGCCATGGAGCGTAAAATGGAGGCCGTGGGCGGTGTTGATGTGTGCTACGGGGGCTTTGGTATCGCCGGGCATTTTGCTTACAATGAACCCGTTGGCGAAGGGGAACTCGGTGGCCGCTCGTACGCTGAGTTGCCTACTCGCATTACCAGGTTAACCTTGGAGACCGTGGTCCAGGCGGCCATGTGTTCCGACGGCGACATTGATCACATGCCCCGCATGGCAATAACTATTGGCATGAAAGAGATCCTTAAAGCGCGTACTATCCATCTATGTTTTATGCGCACCTGGCATACGGTAATCGCCCGCAAAGCCCTTTATGGTCCCATGACTCCCGCTTGTCCTGCTTCTTACCTACAGATGCATCCCAACCTGCGTATAAGTATGATTGAGGCCGTGGCGGCAAAACCGGAGCTCATTCCGGGTTAAATGAATATCCACTACTATATAATTACCCTGGAGGACTTCACCATGGATCAATTCTTGCTGCAAAAACTACTGCAACCCATCGAAGCATTGCAGGCTGAAAGCAAAGTCAAACTGGAAGTTTATCCACACGAGGAGTTATACCGGCATCTGGCCCGCAGTATTGCCGACGAGATCAAGGAGCATAACGCCAAAGGGGAACCCACCCGGCTGATCCTGCCGGTGGGCCCTAAACCCCATTACCCCCTGCTGGCAGAAATTATTAATAAGGAAAGGATTAGTTGCCGCAACCTCTATACCTTCAACATGGACGAGTACCTGGACTGGCAGGGCCGGCCGGTTCCCGTCGACCACCCTTTAAGCTTCCGTGGCTTTATGGATAAGAACTTTTTCCGGCTCCTTGACCCGGAACTGCGGCTACCGGATGAACATATCTTCTTCCCGGACCCCCGCAACCTGGACCGCCTGGCGGAAGCTATCGAAGCGGTGGGCGGCATTGATACCTGTTACGGTGGTATCGGCATCCATGGCCATATCGCTTTTAATGAGCCGCCCATCTCCCGCTACTACCGGGTCACCCTGGAGGAATTTCGCCACTCAACGACCAGGATCCTACCTCTGGCCCCGGAGACCATTACCATGAACGCCTCCCGTTCGGCCGGCGGCAACTTCCTGGACTTCCCTCCCATGGCCGTCACCATCGGTATGAAGGAGATCCTGGCTGCGCGGCGCATCCGCCTTTATGCTGATGGCGGTGAGTGGCAGCGTTTCGCCGTCCGGATGGCCCTGGCGGGTCCGGTATGTATTGAATATCCGGTAACCCTGTTGCAGGAACACCCCGATGCGGCCATTATCACCGACACGGAAACAGCAAAGGCGCCGGTGATGCACCCATGACCGTAATTGATTTTCACCACCACCTGCTGGCTGAAGAGGACTATTTGGAGAGACTCATAGCGACATGCGATGCGATGGGTATCGATAAAGTTTGTCTCAGCGGCTTGGGTATCGGCGGTGCCGGCCGTGCCGACTATGGCCTGGGCTCTTTGAGCCCGAACAATGAGGACGTGCAGAAGGCCATGGAACGTTACCCGGACCGCATCATCGGCCTGGGGGTCATCAAGCTGGGCCTGGATTGGCCGGAAAAGGTGAAGGAGCTCCACGATCGGGGCTTTAAAGGTCTGAAGATAACTCGTCCCCGGGCCAACTATGATGACGACGCTTACCTGCCCTTTTACGAAAAGGCGGAAGAATTGGATATGCCCATTCTCTTTCATACGGGGATTATGATGGTTACCCCTGCAGATGGCGCTGACGATGTTTCTTCGGCCCGGATGCGGCCTATTTACGTCGATCGCATCGCCAGAAAGTTCCCTGCATTAATGATAATCCTGGCCCACCTTGGTGTGCCCTGGTTCCAGGAAGCCAGCGAACTGGCCCGATTTCACCAGAACGTCTACGTCGACTGGACGGGTTCGCCGGTGGGCTGGCGACCGCGCAAAGCGCCGGGGTTTTTCCAGGACCTCTTCTATTGGGATGGTGCCTTTGAAAAAGTTCTCTTCGGCACCGATGTTCATTACCGGGAAATGAAGGCCGTCTACGATGACTACCGGCGGATATTAAGGTTGTTAAACCTGCCTGAATCTACCTGTCAGGCTATAATGGGAGGAACGGCGGCCCGGTTACTGCACCTGGAAGGGGGTAATTAACTATGGCGGCAATGCTTTTCGCAGTGTTACTACGAAATATTTAGCACGGGTGGCCTCCAATGGTTACACAAACCGAAGTCATCATGGAAGTCATTGCCCTCACCCTGGAGGATGTCGCCATCGCTCAGGATAACGGCGCTGACAGGATCGAGCTGGCTTGCGGCCTGGCTGAAGGGGCCCTGACCCCCAGCTATGGCTTTATGGCGGAAGCCAGGCGGATTAGCAAAATCTCCATTTTTACCATGATCCGCCCCCGCCACGGGGATTTCAACTACAGCCCGGCCGAAATAGCCGCCATGCGGCAGGACATCAAAGCGGCAAAGGATACCGGGATGGATGGTGTAATCCTGGGGGTTTTAGATAGCCAGGGGGAGGTTAACCTTGCCGCTATGGTGGAACTGGTAGCAGCGGCAGAGCCATTGCCGGTTACCTTCCACCGTGCCTTTGATATGGCCGCCAACCCTTACCGCACCCTAGAGCAACTTTTGCAGTATAAAGGCGTCAAGCGGCTCCTTACTTCGGGCCGGGCGGGAAGTACCCAGGAGGGTGCGCCTTTAATCAGGGAACTGCAGGTCCGGGCCGGCAGCAATATATGCGTGATGCCCGGCATGGGTATAACCCCGGCCAACGTAGCCGCTGCCATCCAGGCTACCGGTGCCCGGGAGGTCCACCTGGGAGTGGGCCTGCGGACGCCGGCTGATCCCCTGGGGCAACTGGATGCCGGTAAAGTAAGAGCCGCCCGTCGCGCACTGGACAATATTATAGGGAGGTCGCCTGTAAAAGGTGACGAGTACTGTACAAACGAATAATGGTTCGATCGCCGGTGGCATTGCTAACGGTCTGCTGGCAGCGGCCATAGTAGGCCTATTTCTTACCATTGGTAAGATAGTTTTTCAAGAAGTAAGTGTTATTTTCTTCAGTTTCTGCGTTATGGCCGGGACCAACTTTTTTTACCTGCTTTATCTCCTGGCCAAAGGGAAAAAGGCCAGCATTATAAAAGCGGGGAAGAGTTACCCGGAACTATATTTGGTCGGCTTGTTCGCCGCCACCCTGACCCTGATGGAAAACTGGGGTTTAAAATTAAGTTTACCTACCAATGCCGGTATTCTCATGCGTGCCGATCTTTTCTTTAGTTTACTAATAGGCTATTTTCTCTGGCGGGAAAGGTTAAGGCCCCTTGAATGGGTGGGAATGGCCACCATGTTAATGGGTATCAGCCAGGTACTGCAGCTTTCTTTAACCAATTTTCACTTCGGTTCTGCTGGTGATGTCATGCTCCTGGGGAGCGCCTTGTTACTGGCGGTTAATGCTGAGATTATCAAGCACCGTCTTCACGGGGTTGAAGATATCATCGTGGCCTATTTTAACTCCGGCATCTGCGCTCTCGCTTATTTTGCCCTGGCGATATCGCATAATGAACTCTGGCCTTTACCCCAGGCTAGTGGTTTAACCTGGGCTTTGATCCTGGCCTGTACTTTAATACAGGTGACCCATTACCTCACTTATTACCGTTCCTTGCACGACCTGCCGGCCTGGCTGGCCAGGGTACTGTGCCTGGCGACGTCGGTAGCCGCTGTCCTCTCCAGTGCCTGGTGGCTGCAAGAAAAAGTGACGCTACATCAAATATGGGGAATGCTTCTTGTAACCACCGGGATTATACTTTTATGCTGGCTGCAAAAAAGGAGGAGTGGGGGCGATAATATGAACGCAGTAGCAGTACCAGGTAAATTTTTGTAGGGGGTGAGACTATTCTAATTCCATAGGCCTGGCAGGATCAGGATTGTATCTGGTGCCCAAGGGATTAAAGGTATACTGATGGACAAGGATCTAAAATTAGAATGACAGGGGGTTAAGGAAATGTGGAAGAAAAGATGGCTTTTTCTAGTAATGGCGGCCCTGGTTGCAGCTATGATTATGAGTGCCTGCGGCCAAAAGGGGCAGAGTACTTCAGGTAATAATTCACAGGAAAAGATTGAGATAACCTTCGTCAATTCGGTCACTGCCGAGGAAGCTACCAAACAGCAAATGCTTGATGTTATTAAAGAGTTTGAGAAGCAAAACCCCAATATTAAAATAAAGAATGTACCTATACCTGTTAGTGATGAGCAGAGCCAATTAACTGTTATGTCGACGGGAGGAAATGCACCTGATATTGCCCAGGTTCATAATGATGTAGCCATAAGCCTTGCTGCTATGGGAGCCCTGGAACCTGTAGACAACTTGCTATCTAAAGAATACCTGGATGATGTTTATAAAAAGAGTTATGATTTCAGTTTATATAATGGCAAGCATTACTATATTCCTTGGATAAACACTACTTTAGGCTTTTGGTATAACAGAAAACTAATGCAGGAAGCCGGTTTGGATCCTAATAAACCCCCGCAAACTATGGATGAACTGACTGAAGCAATGGCCAAGATCAAAGAAAAGTTCCCCAAAGATATTGTGCCTTTACAGCTCGATACAACTATCCGTACCCTGGGTTTAGAGCATCAGTGGGCTTTTATGAAGAGCTTTAACGCTGCCCCTATCGATGGAGATAAGGTACAAGCCGATAAAATGAAGCCCTACGCAGAATGGCTAAGGGCGGCGGTCCAAAAAGGTTATACTTTACCTGGCAAGAAATTTGGGGAGTTTCGCCCCCTGGCAGCCCAAAACCGCCTGGTCTTTGGCTTCGATACCCCCTTTTTAAAAGGAGTGGTTCAGAGTTTAGATAAATCAATGACTGACGAAAAATTTTATGAAACCTGGGGTGTAACGACTCTACCAGTTGGTGTAGACAAAACACCGTATTCTGCTCCTGACGATAATAACCTGGCTATATTTAAAGCTTCCAAGCATAAAGAAGCCGCGGTAAAATTTGCCGAATTCCTGACACGGAGTGATTACTCCTTAAAGACATTTTTTATCCCCATCGGTTTCTTACCCCAGGTTAAAAGTGCTGCCACCCGTTTCCCCAAGGAATTTGGCGATCCAGTACGTAAAACTTTTACGGAAAAAATTATTCCCACTGTAACCCCACTCCCCTATGGACCCGATTTTGCTAAAGTAGCCAATGTAATTATGGCCGGCATACAAGAAGTGATTACAACAGATAAACCGATTCCAGATATCCTGAATAACATGCAGACAAAATTAGAGGGCATATTGCATGGTAAATAAAATATAAAGCCCAAAAAACGGGATAATTGCGTTAAAACGTGCATGCAAATATGCCTGGCCAGGGTTATTCGGCCAGGCAATTTGTTATTATACATACTTTACTTTAAACCTGAAGTAGGTCTATAAGGGAGTGCAACCGGGTTATCGGGGCGGCCGAAGAGGCCTTTACTTTAAACCTGAAGTAGGTCTATAAGGGCTTCCCGCAGCAGCGGTTCAAAGTCAAAATAATTTATCCAGGTGTTTTCTAAAAACTCGAGTCGAGCCGGCTCATCACGGGAGATAATCACTATACCTTTAGTTACTCCATAGGCGAAAGCAAGGGAAGTTTCGTTTAAAACGTGGGCATCAACCGGCAACCTTAACTTGAAACTTAATTCCGAGGAAATAGTTAAAGATAAATCAAGTTGGTCGTCAGGGGTAAGGGCAGGATCAAAATAAATTGCTATATCAATGTCGCGAGAAGGTAAATCCCCTAAAAATGATCCGTGGAGATAGGCAAATTTTATAGACGGTATATTAGCTAGATAGGCCTTAATGATTTTAATAATGGCTTCTTTCTCTTCCAGGGTAAGGGAATATCTATTTAAGCTCATCCGGCTTATTCTCCCTTTGAATTATGTTTTTTAAACTCACCAGGAAAACATCGAGGTCACCCAAATCTTCTCGCATAGTCTGGAGCATTTTTTGTTATATAGTAGTTTGCCCCTCAGTATTTTACCACATTATGGCGGGCAAAGGAATGAAGAAAGGCGGTAGGCCAGAGGTCTTCGCCGGTAATTCCTTTATTACCATCCCGGGTCAGTAACGCATAGTATATAAGGAAATAACTTCCGGGAGGATTTGGCATGGCCGAAGCGCAAACCTTCTGGCCGCTGCGGCCGGCGGTGCCCCCGGGCGGGCACCAGTTGCCGCCTTTACCTTATCCCTATAACGCCCTGGAACCGGTTATCAGTGAAAGGCAACTGCGTATCCATCATGACCGTCACCACCTGGCCTATGTCGAGGGACTTAACAAGGCGGAGATCAGACTTATGGAAGCGCGGCAGAAGGGCGATTTTGCCCTGGTTAAGCACTGGGAGCGGGAACTGGCCTTTCACGGGTCGGGCCATATCCTGCATAGCATCTACTGGACGGTGATGAGCCCCTGGGCGGGAGATGGGCCGGGGAGTTTACTACGGGAAAAAGTAAGCGGCTACTTTGGCAGCATGACGGCTTTCCAGGAGCAGTTTACGCAAGCGGCTACTGATGTGGAAGGCTCGGGCTGGGGCATCCTGGTCTGGCAGCCGGCCTGGGGCCGCCTGGAGATCCTGACGGCAGAGAAGCACCAGGATTTGACCCAGTGGGGTGGCCTCCCCATCCTGGTGCTGGATGTCTGGGAACACGCTTACTACCTGGACTATCAGAACCGGCGTGCCGACTATGTCAAGGCCTGGTGGCAGCTGGTCAACTGGCCGGAGGTAGAGCGGCGTTTACAATTTTCTTTAGCGGTTCAGGTACCTCTCACTAATTTTCCTTAATATGTCCGTTAGATTTGGTTCGCTGGAAGGGTTAACTTTTTCTTTCTCATGATAATGATGAGGATGAGTTTTTATTTCTGGATGGTGGGCGGCGTTATCCCATCGTGCTATAAGATTATAATTTGCATCTTGCCAGTGATAAGCATAATCAGTTTTATGCAGGTTGATATTAACGTGTTCAAAGACATGGAGTTCAGACCCATCAAGAAATTGGATA
This sequence comes from Moorella naiadis (nom. illeg.), assembly GCF_051020825.1. NCBI lineage: Bacteria > Bacillati > Bacillota > Clostridia > Neomoorellales > Neomoorellaceae > Neomoorella > Moorella naiadis (nom. illeg.). The sequence continues at coordinate 28,005 of NZ_JAXGFQ010000022.1, read as the reverse complement.
ACGAATCTAATAAACCCTCTGTTAATACCAGTCACTTCTTTTACAACTCGCAAATCTTTTGTGAAGGCAAAGGTGCTAGCGATTTTCTTCAGAAAGTCAAAGTATTCCTGGATCATTTTAAGACCTCTAGCAAGGCTTCTTTTTCAATTCTTAGTTCATCAAAAATATCTTTTGTAGCTTTCCATTCAAAGAAATCTATTTCATCACTTAAACTTCCCTGAACAAAATTCTGATAGAATGTTTGCGAAGACATACCATATTTTTTCTCAAAATAACCCAGGTTTTTTTTTAGTTCTTCCAGGCTATGGTTTATTTCTTCAACTTTTGCTTGAATGGTTTTTAAAACAACTTTTTTAGTCGTATACCTCGGCGAATTTATTTCATTTGCATCTAGTGCCATGTTATCACTCCTTGCCTGTATTTAAGGTTATTCTAACAAATTCAGCCTGCAAATTCAAATAGGCGAGTTTATTTCCTTCTACCTACTTGCTGGCAAAAACACGATAGTTTATATCCGGAAAAATGTTATTATCCTCCTCCAGGTCCTGCACCTTCTCCGGGTCTAGTTCGTATTTATCTACCGCTTGGGTGAGATCCCAGAAATTAAGCAGGTGTTTCTTCGTCCGGCCCACGGCGTAATCGACCATGGTGCCGGTTTTCATTATAAAGGCCCAGTCGCTGCTTTGGGCTACCAGAAGTTCCCGGGCGGCTTGGTTCAGGGCCCGCAGCAGGATACCCTCAGCAGTGGGGTGCTGGTTGGCCAACCGGATCATCTCCGCCGCGGCGTGATGCAGGTGGCGGTAAATCCAATCGTTGGAACCCCCGAGCCAGACGTCGTTGTAGCCGTTGTTACCCCAGCTGGACATGCAGGGCGTGGCCGGCTGGTTGACGGGAAAGCGCTCCAGGTATTCGCTGGGAGTGATAAAACTGAAGGGTCGGTGAGCGAGTCCCGCCACCTGGCGGAAAAGGGATTCCAGCCACTGGGGCCCCTCAAACCACCAGTGGCCGAAGAGCTCGGCGTCATAGGGGCAGACAATGATGGGTGGCCGGTCCATGTAGTCGGCCAGGTAGTTAACCTGGTGCTCCCGGTTAAACAGGAAATTACCGGCGTGGGTATGGGCCTTAAAACTCGCCCACTCCGGAACGTAGGGCTCTTTATAATTGGACTTGCCGGTAATGCGATAGTATTTCATCCCTGTATCCAGGCGCAGGCCTGATGGGTGGATGTAGGGTTTGATATAGTCAAAATCCAGGTCGTAGCCGATATCCCGGTAGAACTCTCGGTAGTCGCAATCCCCCGGGTAGCCTTCCTGGGCGCTCCAGACCTGTTCCGAAGACTCCAGGTCGCGGCCGAAGGCCGCCACCCCGGCTGGGGTGTAAATAGGGGCAAAGATACTGTAACGCGGCCGCGGCTTAGCGTAAAGAAGACCGTGGGCATCCAAGAAAAAGTATTTCAGGCCATAATCCCGTAAGGTTTCGTCGTCGCCGGGATTGTAGGCGCATTCCGGCAGCCATAATCCAGCCGGCGGCCGGCCGAAGAGACGGCGGTGGTTGTTGACGGCCACCTCTATTTGCGCCCGGACGACCTCCCGTTGTAGGCCGATTAAAGGCAGGTAGCCGTGGGTGGCGGCACAGGTAATCAGTTCCACGTTGCCGCTCTCCTGGAGTTCCCGGAAGGCGTTGATCAAATTACCACCGTAAGCCAGGTAAGTACCATAGGTTTTTTCGAAGAGATCCTGGTACATACGGGCCACGATGTGGAAACGAGGGTCGTTGCGGGTGCGCCAGACCTCCCGGGCCGCCAGCTCCCGCAGGCGTTCCAGGTAACGGCGGTAGTGCTCTTGGATTAGGGTATCGGCCATCATGGCCGTCAGGGGCGGGCTCAGGGAGATGGTAATCTTGTAAGGCACCTGATCCCGGTGCAGGCGCTGGCAGGCATGAATTAGGGGAATGTAGGTCTCGGTAACGGCCTCGTGATACCATTTTTCCGCCAGGGAAAAGTCGTCTTCCCGGTCCCGGACATAGGGCAAGTGGGCGTGCAGAACTAAGGCGACATAACCACGGGGCATAGGTTTGTTCCTTTCTAATTAGTTTCTTGGGCAGGCATTGCCAGGGCTCAAGCGCGGAGGGATTCGGCATCATCATCTCCAGACTTAAGCTTGAGTTATTTACTTCCGGCCCCACGGCCGCTACACCTTTACCAGGTTGCTTGCCTGGACAAATGCCTATCAATTATATTTAAGGGTGCTGAATAAGGGCTTTGGGTCCTATATGTAAACCGGGGGCGGACGGAAACCAGGATTTGGTGCCGTCCTTAGCTCCGGTCTTTAATTAATTCAGGGGAACTCAACCCCTGGCCCTTACCATAACGTTCTACCGCCTGCCAGCAAGCCTCAAGGGGAGACCACAGGGGATCGATAACGCCGCTGGGCCTATCGGCCGGCGTGGTCACGATATTGGACCGGACCAGGGTGACAAAACCGTAATTGGGAATCAACCGTCCCAGGTCGATGCAAAAGGTGCTGCAGGGCTTGCCGGTGTGGATATACCAGTTATCGGCCATATCGGTAATGGCGATTTCAAAAAAAGGTGCCCTGAGAAAATCATAGGGGTGATCAGTCAGATCATAGACCCTGAGCATGGGGCGGGAATTCTCCCAGACACCCGTTCCGAACCGGCGGTGTAGCTCTTCCTTTTTGCCCTCGCTCAACTCCCAGTAGGCATAGAGCCAGTAAGGGTCTTTGACCATGAGGACGATTTCGTCTTTCCCGTATTTTGCCGGTAGATCCCGGGCCGGCGGTTGCGCCGCCGTTAATGGTTTGGCTGCCGGGTTATTAGCCCGCCGGCGCCAATACCAGAGCAACATCCCGGCCAGGCAGGCCAGAATGAGCACTGAAACTGTGGTGACCATGCCATAATCCCCGCTCTCTGGTGGAATAATGCTTAGCGCTAACAGAAGTTTAAATTCATAGCTTATTATATCCACTTGCCTCTACTTTATTGCCGTTAAGATGAGGAAACTACCCTTAATCCTCCAGCTTAATGCAAGCAGGAAAAATTTTCTAGTAGGGTTTGTCCCCGGGAAGAGAAACAGAGAAATAGCGCGCTATTGACAAAAAAATACTTTTAAACAGTAGTTCTTTGAGGTATATTTAAAATAAATGTCTGCCCCTCGAACAATATCGGCCGCCGCTTAATCGAGGCTGGTGTAGATTTTAGACCCGGCCGTGGTAAGTAAGGGTGGTAATGATTTACGCTACCTCAAGCCGGTGGCGACGCAGAAGGATATAGTAAGGGATTAAGAGATAAGGAAAGGATTCGTAATGGGCTCAAGCCCGGATAAAAGCCTTGGGATCGATGACGGGAACCCGGTCAAACCAGGGGATGGGGTGAGGTTTTGCCAGAAGAAGATAGCAGGATCCCCTGGGGTTTACGGGATACTTTGCTGGTACTCCTGGGCCTGCTAACAGCGGGCTATGGAGCGGGGTTATTTATCCACTTTTTTGGCTTAGGGCTACCAGCGACCTATCGCTACCTCCTGGTAGGTCTGGCCCAGGCGGCCGCTATCCTGGGTGGTCTGCATTATTTCGTCCGCTGGAAATCCGGCCTGGGCTTGGCGGCTCTGGGGTTACAGAAGGAAGGAGCCGGGCAGGCCCTGGCGACAGGCCTGGCCGGCGGTCTTGGCTTATTTTTTTTAGTAATGGTTGTGGGGACATTTATCCAGGCCTTCTTTCCCAACCCGACCCCCCAGCCCTTCGCCGACCTGGTGACGCAGGCCAGGCGCCCGGCCGACTTGCTTATTCCTTTGTTTTTGGGGTCCTTTCTGGCTCCCCTGACGGAAGAACTCTATTTCCGGGGTTTTCTTTTCCCGGCCCTGAAGGCTCGCTATGGTTTCGTAGCCGGCCTGGTGGGCAGCAGCGCTATTTTCGGCCTCCTGCACCTGGACCTCATGCGGTTTTTACCCCTGGCCCTGGGTGGTATGGGCCTGGCCTACCTTTATGAGCGTACAGGCAACATCCTGGCCTCAATCACGGCCCACGCTACCTGGAACACGATTATGATCCTCCTCCTTTATTATGCGCTACGGTGGGCTCAGTAAATGAATTTATCGCCTCCTTAGTTTACCACGATTTACCGTAATTTACCGTCCCCTCATTTTTTCGTTTTTAGTGGGGGCACTCAACATGAGGGGTTCCAGGGGATACGGCGCCAGGGGGAGTCACGATGGGTACAGCAATGCATCCAGCCTATAACCTTATCACCATTACCGGCTTAAGCCATGAAGGGGCCGGCGTCGGCCACCTTCCGGACGGCCGGGTCATTTTTGTGCCCGGCGCCCTACCGGGGGAGCAGGTCGGGGCGGAAGTGGTGACCACTAAAAAAAATTACGCCCTGGGCCGGCTGGTGCAGGTCGTTAAGGCGTCGCCGGACCGGGTATTGCCTCCCTGTCCGGAGACGGCCACCTGCGGCGGCTGTGACCTGCAGCACCTGGATTATCGCGCCCAGTTACACTGGAAAAGGCGCCTGGTGGTCGATGCCCTGTTGCGCCTGGGGCACCTGCAGGAGGTGCGGGTGTTACCGGTTCTGGGCATGACCAACCCCTGGGGTTACCGCAACAAGGTGCGGTTGCACGTTGCTAAAAACCGGCTGGGATTTTATCGTCCGGGGAGCCATGAAGTAGCTCCCTTTTCCTGCTGCCCGTTGTTGTCTGAAGGTCTTCTGGCGGCGGCCCGGGAGATAGCCCGGTTGCTACCGGGATTGACCTCGGGCCTGCAGCATGTAACCCTACGCCAGGGCCGGGCCACCGGTGAACTGCTGGTGGCCCTGGAGAACAGGGTGGGCTGGACGGGAGGAGAGGAGCTGGCGGAGAAACTGGCGGGGAGATTGCCACAACTGGTAGGAGTTGTATCCCTGGCGGCTGGTGGCAGAGGCCGGAACGAGGCGCAGAATTTTACTAATAAACCTTTCGATGTTAGTATCACTTACCGAAAAACAAAGAGGCCAGAAGCCGGGGGACCAGGTCACCAGGAAAGAGTAGCACCAGGCAGGCGGGGATGGACGCCGGCGGCAGCCAGCAAGTTCTCCGGGGAAGGGCAGCCTGAGCAGGGGGGTGGCCCCCAACAGTCACTTGTTTACGGCCGCGATTATTTGGAGGAACGCCTGGGGGACCTGCGCTTCCACATATCGGCCGCGACCTTCTTTCAGGTTAATTCCGCCCAGGCGGAGGTGCTCTATGATCAAGCCGCGACCAGGGCGCGGTTACAGGGTGGGGAAGAGGTTCTGGACGCCTACTGCGGCAACGGCGCCATCGCTCTGTGGCTCAGCCGCCGGGCCGGCCGGGTGACGGGGGTGGAAGTGGTGCCGGAGGCCATTATTGACGCCCGGCGCAACGCGGTTGTAAACAGGATTACCAACACGCGCTTTCGCGCCGGGGCGGCCGAGGCGGTAATGCCGCGCCTGGCCGGGGCAGGTTACCGGCCGGAGGTAGTAATCCTAGACCCGCCCCGGGCCGGCTGCCACCAGCGGGTGCTGGCGGCGGTGGCCGCCATGGCGCCCCGGCGGGTGATTTATGTCTCCTGCAACCCGGCGACTCTAGCCCGGGACCTGGCTTACTTGCAGGAAGCTGGTTTTACTCTTGGCCCGGTACAGCCGGTGGATATGTTTCCCCATACCCACCATGTGGAGTGCGTGGTCGGGCTGGAAAAGAAACCAGCTTATTAAGTTAAGTAAAGATATTATGATTAAAAAGGTAAGCGGTCTGGCACCCTAAGGCCAGGTGTACCTGCAGATGGGAGCGGGGGGATGATCATGGCACCTGGCCGAATCGGTAAGGTATTAATAAGATTAAGAGCTGGCATAGTCCTGGCTCTAGCGACGCTTTTGGCCGTCGTCCTTTACCGCCCTTATTTAGCTGACTGGTTGCCACCGGCCCGGAAGGGCCTCCCAGGGACAGGGGCATCTGCCTTCGGGGAGCGGGTGTTAATCGTCGCTCCCCATCCCGACGACGAGGCCCTGGGCGGGGCTGGGGTAATCCTGAAAGCACGGGCTGCCGGCAGCCGGGTGCGGGTAGTAGTCATGACCAGTGGCGACGGCTTTAAAATGGCGGCCGCGGAGAATTCCAGGGTAGCTGCCCCGACCCCGGCCGATTACCGGAGATTGGGGGAGGCCCGCCACCAGGAATCCCTTGCGGCCATGGCGCATCTAGGCCTTAGTTCTGGGGATATCCTCTTCCTGGGTTACCCAGATGGCGGTTTGAGCAGGCTGTGGGAGACGAACTGGGATGAAAACTGCCCCTATACCGGGTTGAACGGCAGCCGGCAGTCCCCCTATCCTTTTAGCTACCAGCAGGAGGCCGTTTACTGCGGCGCCGGTGTCGTTCAAAACCTGGCCGCTATCCTCCGCGATTTTAATCCAACGGACGTGGTTTACCCCGACCCCAATGACCAGAACCACGATCACCTGGCTACCAGTGCTTTCGTCAAATATACCCTGGCGGAACAAAACTTTAAGACTAAAGAATGGACTTATCTGGTACACCGGGGCGATTTCCCCTGGCCCTGGAAGTATGACCCCAATTTGTCCCTGCACCCGCCCCGGGCACTGGAGGGCCTGGATACCCGCTGGCATTACCTGCCCCTGGATGACCGGGAGAAGGGGTTGAAACTGGAGGCCGTTAAGAAATACGTCACCCAGGTCCGGGTGATCGCGCCCTTCCTCATGGCCTTTATCCGCACCAACGAGCTTTTCGGCAGCTTTACCGACCCGGTGCTGCCGGGAGACGAGGGTAGCGGGGCCGGCAACCCGCCCCCTATTCTCTTCCTGGACCCGGTAGAGGATACCGTCGGCCGGGAACTGGAGTCCGGCGCCGACCTGGTGGGCGTGGGGGCGGCGCAGGCTGCCGATCATTTTACCATTGGCCTGGCAACCAGGGAGGCTATTAATCCCCGAATCCAATACGCCCTCCAGATGCGTATCTTCCGGCCGGAGGGGGTGCAGAGGCTTGATTTGACAGTCACGGGTACTCGAGTTAAAGCCAGAAAGGAGGCAGCCAACAGCCTGGACCTCCCGGCGGGCACCAGGTTGGAGGTCAGGGGCAAGCGGCTGTGGCTGAGTATGCCGGCCGGTGTAGCCGCCGGGGCTACAGGTATACTGATGAGCGCCACTGCCGGCAGCGGCGACAGGATTATCGATCGCGCAGCCTGGCGGCTGGTGCGCACGCTTTACAAAAGCGGCCCGTAAATGTTAACATAAAACAAGAAACCTGCAGGGGCAAGGTGGTGAGGGGAGATAGTGCCGGGCATCGACCTGGAATTTTGGGGGAGAGTTCTGGCAACCGGGGGAGAAGGGATGATCTACGTCGACGCCGGCGGCCGTATCATGGCGGCCAATGCCCCGGCAGCGGCCATCCTGGGACTGGCCGGCCAGGATCTAAAAGGCCGGCGGCTGACGGAGGTTTTTCCTGAGACGCGCTTGGCGGAAGTGTTTACCGGTGGTAGACCCCTGATGGACACCCTTTTTGCCACTGGGGCTAAAAACTACCGCGTTGACTATTTCCCCGACGGTCAGGGTGGCGTAGCCCTTCTCTTTAAGGCCAGGGAACCAGACGCGGCCCAGCTGCAAACCATTAACGGGCTCTATGCCTCCCTCCTGGATGACTTTCCCCTTTACCTGGTGGTAGTAAACAGCCAGGGAATAATCGTCAGCATCAATCAGATCTATGCCGGGCTCCTGGGCCAGAGGGCCGAGACCTTTATCGGCCGGGAGGTAAGATCTGTTTTACCCTTCAGCCGCCTGCCTGAGGTCCTGGCTACCGGGAAGCCAGTGGTGGGCCATGAGGTCCAGTATGCCGGCAAGAAATTGCTATTATCGGAAATGCCGGTGAAAGATGTTGGCGGTAACCTCCTGGGGGCCGCGGGCAAGGCCCTGGCCCTGGAAGACCTGGCTGCATCAGGTCTTACGGATATCTCCCGCCGCCTCCAGGTCCTGGAAAACAAGATTATTTTTTACCGGCAGGAACTCCGTTCCCTCCAGGGGGAACAGGATGCCTGGCAGGGCATCCTGGGGAACAGCCCGGCCATGGTTCGGCTGAAACACCTGGCGGCCCGGGTGGCCGGCGGGGAGGCTAACGTTTTAATCACCGGCGAGAGTGGCACCGGGAAGGAACTCCTGGCCCAGGCCCTGCACCGGTCCAGCCCCCGTGGCCATGAGCCCTTGATTAAAATTAACTGCGCCGCCATTCCGGAGAACCTGCTGGAGGCGGAGCTCTTCGGCTATGAAGAGGGGGCCTTTACCGGGGCGGCCCGGGGCGGCAAACCGGGCAAGTTTGAACTGGCCGACGGCGGCACTATCTTCCTCGATGAGATCGGCGATTTGCCATTAAGTATGCAGCCCAAGCTCCTACGGGCTTTACAGGAACGTTCCTTTGAGCGAGTCGGGGGACGTAAGACCATCAAAGTGGACGTGCGGATTATCGCCGCCACCAACCAGGACCTCCTGGCCCTGGAAGCGGCCGGCAAGTTTCGCCGCGACCTCTATTACCGTCTGGCGGTGGTAACCCTGACCATACCGCCCCTGAGGGAGCGGCCGGAGGATATCGCCGTCCTGGCGGTGGCCATTATCCGGCGCCTGAACAGCCGTTATGGCCTGGCCGTAAAGGGCCTGGCCCCGGAGGTGCAGGAACTCTTCTACTGTTACACCTGGCCGGGTAACGTCCGCGAACTGGAGAACGTCCTGGAACACGCCTTTAATTTCCTGGAACCGGGGGAAGAGATTATCCGCCGAGAGCACCTGCCGGCAACGCTGTCCCAGGTGCCGGGCAGGGAGCCGGGGCTGGAGTTAAAGGAAGCCGTGGCCGCAGCTGAGATAGAAGCCATCCAGCGGGCCCTGGCGGCTGCCGGCGGCAACAAGCAAGAGGCAGCCAGGATCCTGGGTATCCATCCCTCCGGCCTGTACCAGAAATTGAAACGGTATAACATCGATATAAATTAGCCCGGTTTATTGCGAGGCGAGTAAGTTTTAATTTTGAAACTGGCGTAGCCAGTTTCTACAAGAATCCCACTTCTCACCTCCCACATCGCATATTTCATTTTGGGGGAGCGCTGATGGCACCGGCAGAGTTACAACAGGGCATAATCAATCTTTTTCGGGACCAGGGGGAAACAGCCGTGGACCGCTGGGTGGCTACCACCTGCGGTTATTGCGGTACCGGTTGCGGCCTGTACCTCGGCGTGAAAGACGGCCGCGCCGTGGCCGTAAAGCCTGACGCCGCCGCCCCGGTTAATCAAGGCCATCTTTGCCTCAAGGGTTTGTATGAGTGGAAAACCCTGCACCACCCGGAGCGGGCAACAGTACCCTTGCGTCGCCGCGGCCAGGGGATGGAGCCTGTTACCTGGACCGAGGCCCTAGACGAGGTGGCCCGTCGTATCCAGGAAGCCCTGGCGTCCGGGGGACCGGAAGCCGTAGGCATCTACCACGGCGGTCAGCTCACCCTGGAAGAGTATTATGCCATCCACAAGTTGGCCAAAGGCGTCCTGGGAACGCCCAATATCGATGCCAATACTCGCCTTTGCATGGCTTCCACCGCGAAGGGCTATATCCGTTCTTTTGGCGTCGATGCCCCGCCGGGGTGTTATGAGGATCTGGACGTCAGCCCCCTGATCTTTATCTTTGGCGCCAATCCGGCCGAGATGCACCCCCAGCTCTGGCAGCGAATTTTACGCAACCGGAAACTCAACGGCGCCCAGATCATGGTGGCCGACCCGCGCTTGACCCTGCCGGCCCGGGTGGCCGACCTGCACCTGCGCTTGCGCTGCGGCAGCAATCTTCCCCTGTTGTACGGGTTAATTAATATCCTCATTAAAGAAGAGCTCCTGGACCGGGATTTTATCCGGCGGGCGACGACGGGTTTCGACGAACTCGCCCGGGCGGCGGCTACCTATCCCCCGGAACGGGCGGCGCAACTTACCGGCGTACCGGCGGCGACCATTGTGGCTGCCGCCCGCCTCTTCGGCCGCACTCCGAACGCGGTCACGGTTTTCTGCCAGGGGGTTAATCAGAGCTGCTGCGCTGTAGACACCGTGACTTTGATTAACTCCCTGCACCTCATCACCGGGAAAATCGGCCGGCCCGGGGCGGCTCCTTTCTCCCTTACCGGCCAGGCTTCGGCCCTTAGTATGCGGGAAATTGGCGGTAGCAGCAGCCTGCCCGGTTTCCGTAACCCGGAGAACACCGAACATCGGCATCAGGTGGCTGCTTACTGGGGTATCCCTGAGGAGCGGTTACCCCGCCGGGTCAATAACATCAACGCAATGCTCTCCTTAATCAACGCCGGCAGGCTGAAGGTTCTGTGGGTAATTGGTACCAACCCGGCCGTTTCCCTGCCTGACCAGGGGTTCACCCGCCGTCAGCTGGAGAAGGTCTTTCTTATTGTCCAGGACATCTTTTACCCCATGGAAACGGCGGCCTTTGCCGATCTTTTCCTCCCCGGCGCCGGCTGGGGCGAGAAGACGGGGGTGATTACCAACTCCGAGCGGCGCCTCAACCTGGTCCGCCGGGCTGTAGCCCCGCCGGGTGAGGCCCGGGACGACCTGGCCATCGTTAGCCGGGTAGCCCGGCACCTGGGTGCAGGGGAATTTATGGCCTGGAAGGGGCCGGCGGCGGCTTTCGCCGAGCTAAAAGAACTTACCCGCGGCCGTCCTAACGACATGACGGCGGTAGATTATGCCCTGCTGGAACGCCTGGGAGGCGTCCAGTGGCCCTGCCCGGCGGGAAGCCGGGGAACGCCGCGGCTCTATACCGCCGGTGTTTTTCCCACCCGGGCGGAGGAGGCCCAGGGCTACGGCGAGTTTAATCACCCGGAGGGCCGGGCGCGCCTCTGGGCTGTTCCTTATGCACCGCCACCGGAAGTACCTGGCGGGGAATTTCCTTTCTGGCTCAATACCGGGCGGATTATCGAACATTACCATACCCGGACCAGGACCAAGCGGATATCGGAACTCCAGGCCCTGGTAGCGGGGGCCTATGTGGAGATTAATCCTGCCGATGCGGCCCGGCTCCAGGTAGCGGATGACGAAGTAGTCCGGGTAGTGACCCGCCATGGCTGGATTGAGGTGCCGGCCAGGGTTACCGATGTAGTAGCACCGGGAGAGGTCTTTGTTCCCTTCCACTTTGGCGACCTGGACCCCAGTGAACAGGGCCGGCAGCAGGCGGCCAACCACCTGACCGGCCGTAACGTCGACCCTCTTTCCGGCCAACCCCTGGCCAAGGCCGGGGTATGCCGCCTTGAAAAGTTGGTGGCAAGCAGCGGAGAATAAGTGGCAAGGTGCTCCGGGATAGGCCAGGGAGCATGGAGCCTGTACCGCCAGCCCCGCAGCCCATTTTTAACAGAACCCTATTTACGGAGGAAAGGGGGATATTCTAAAATCTTAGAGAGTCATTATAAAATCTTAGAGACATGGTTAAACCAGGTGCACCCAAAATCCCGGCCGGATAAGCCCCGGGATTTTTTTATGGGTTGGCATAAATCTTGCATCATGTAATTACTAGATTTACCCAGGCTTGTTCCACGGGTTACTATCACAAGGAGGATGAGGGGGTATATATGAAACAGAAGCTTAAACTCACCCGGCGCCAGTTTCTCAAGGCTTCGGCGGCGGCAGCCGCCCTGGCGGGTACGGCGGGGGCCACCAGGTACTTCGTCCCGAAGGCCGGGGCCGAAGGGCCAGCCGTGGCCCGGGAGGTTCAATACGTCCGTACCACCTGTTCTCCCAACTGCACCCTGGCCTGCGGCATCCGCGCCATGGTAGTGGACGGGCAGATCAAGGCTTTACTGCCGTCCAACGACTACCCGGAGCCGGAATACGGCCCCCGGGGTTGCCTGCGGGGGCTCTCCTTTATCAACCTGATCTATGGTCCTGACCGCATTAAAAAACCTTTAATTAGGACCGGGGACCGGGGTAAGGGTGATTTCAAAGAGGTTTCCTGGGAAGAGGCCCTGGACTATACCGCCGGCCGCCTGAAGGAAATTGCCGCCCGGTACGGTCCCGAGAGCATCGGTTTTATCTTCCAGGTGGGCGGCACCGGCCACGTCCAGAAGGGCGCCTGGATCGCCCTCTCCACCCTGGTGGGCTGGAGCCTCATCCACCCCTACGACCAGAACGGCGACCTGCCCATGTTCTGGCCCATGACCTTCGGGGTCCAGTCGGAGGAACTGGAACCCCTGGAGTGGCTTAACTCCCGCTATATCGCCATATTTGGCTCCAACGTCCTGGTGACCCGGCTGATTGACGCTGACCTGCTCATCAAAGCCCGGAATAATGGTGCCCGGGTGGTTGTCTTTGATCCCAACTATTCACCAACGGCCGCCAAAGCCGATGAGTGGGTGCAGCTGAAACCGAGCAGCGACGCCGCCCTGGCCTTAGGTATCGCCCGGTTAATCGTTACGGAAAAGCTTTACGAGGCTGATTTTATCAAGACCTTTACCGACCTGCCCCTCCTGGTGCGCCTGGATACCGGGAAGCGCCTGCGGGCGCAAGAGATCCAGGGGCTGGAGCCGCCGGCGGCCTTGCCGGAGTACCGGGAGGCCTTTGTCGCCTATAACGGCCGGCCCCTAGCCGTGAACCCGGAAAAATTGGACTTACCCGGCGACGTCATCCTGGAAGGGGAAGTGGAGGTCGAGCTCCGGGATGGGGCGAGGATCAAAGCCAAACCCATCTTCCAGCTCCTCAAGGAGCAATTGGGTCGCTACACCCCGGCCTATGTGGAGCAGGAGACAAGGGTGCCTGCGGCGACGGTGGTGCGCCTGGCGCGGGAGATGGCGGCGGCGAAACCCTTAAACGTCATTTACGGCGCCAGCAACTACCAGTGGTATCACGGCGACTTAAAGGGCCGCGCCCTGGCCCTGCTGCCCGTTTTAACCGGCAATATCGGTAAACCGGGGGCGGGTATCTCCACCTACGCCGGCCAGTACAAGATCCGCTTTGACATCCAGGACTGGTGGTTCCCCAAGGCCCCCCGCTGGGTGCCGTGGCTCTATATACTCCACGGCCCGACTACCAGTATGACGGCATCTTGGCCTAGGAACGGCCTCAAGGCCCTGATCTACGGCTGGGGCAATCCCCTGGACCAGCACAATATGGCCGACCGCCTGCGGCAAATGGCCCTGCAGAATGAACTGGAATTGATTGTCGGCCTGGACTTCTCCCTGACCACCAGCTGCCGCTACAGCGACGTCGTCTTCCCGGCGGCCACCTGGTACGAGAAGACCGAACTGGTCACTACGCCCCTGCACCCCTATATGCAGCTGCAACAGCCGGCCATTAAACCCCTTTACGAGTCCCATTCCGAACTGTGGATGGCCCGGGAACTCGCCCGGAGGCTGAACCCGGGGTTTGAGCAGCATTTCTTCCCCGGCCTGGACGAGAACGCTGCTGCCGAAAAAGCCATTGAGCTGTTGCTGGCTAAAGGCGGGCCGCCGGTGGCCGGGATTACCCTTGATCAGCTCAAAAAAGGGCCGGTGCGGGTCCATAGTGAAGCCCCGGGTGACCGGCAGATCCCCTTTTACGAGCAGGTGCAGTTTAAGAAACCCTTTCCCCCCATCAGCCGGCCGGCGGCCCTGGCGGCTACGGCGCGCTTCGTCAAGAGCGGGCGCATCGAATTTTATAAAGAGGAGGATACCTTTATCCGGCTGGGGGAAACCTTGCCGGTGCACAAACCGCCCTTTAATGAGAGTGAGTACGCCCTGAACCCCCAGGTCAAGGGTAAATACCAGTTCGCCTATATTACCCGCAACTCCCTCTACCGGGTTCATTCCACTCACTCCAACAACATCTGGATGAACGAGCTCCAGGACAACCGGCCGCGGGTTTTTTTAAACCCGGAGGACGCTGCCGCCAGAGGGATTAAAGAAGGCGACCTGGTGGAGGCCTATAACGACCGCGGCCGGGTGCGGGGCTACGCCGCCCTGGACCCCGGCCAGGGGCGGCAGGTCGTCGTCTTTGAGCAGGGGTGGTGGAGCCGCTATCTCGAAGAGGATTTTTATAACTCCCTAACTTACCCCTTTATCAAACCAACCCACGAAGTCTACTTTACCCCTGGTATCTGGTCGCCCAATACGGCCTGGAACGAGGCCTTATGTGATGTGCGAAAGGTGGGTGAAGGGCAATGAGGCTGGGCATGGTGATCGACCTGGATCGCTGCATCGGTTGCCGCACTTGCACCGTGGTCTGTAAGGGGCACAACTCCCAGCCGCCGGGGATGTGGTGGAACCGGGTTTTTACTCCGGGAAGTCCAGAACACCAGCTTCCCGTAGCGCAAAACGGGGAAGTGGAGATGTATTTCTTACCCGTATCCTGCCAGATGTGTGAAAATGCGCCCTGTGAAAAGGTCTGCCCGGTGGGGGCGACCTACACCGACGACCGGGGCCGGGTGCTGGTGGACTACGAGCGCTGTATCGGTTGCCGCTACTGTATGGCCGCCTGCCCCTATGGCGTGCGCCAGTTTAACTGGGAGGACCAGCAAAAGGCCAAAGCGAAGGTAGGTTATATGCCGGGGTATGATTACGGCTATCCTTTCGAGCATCGCGACCGGAACGGCCGCCTGGTTTACACGCCGGATCGTCCCAGAGGAATAGTGGAAAAATGCACCTTCTGCGTGCAGTATACCGATCAAGGAGATCTACCTATTTGTGTCCAGGCCTGCCCGGCCGGGGCGCGCTTCTTTGGCGACCTGGACGACCCCAATTCTGAGGTCAGCCGCCTGGTGCGGGAGCGGGCGGCGACGCGATTGCAGGAGGAACTGAGCACCAGGCCGAAGGTCTTCTATTTGCCACCTGTTGGCCCGCGGAAATAAGGCGTACCGCTTTAAAGGAATCCAACCCGGGGAACGCCACCCACACGAACGGTGACAATGCAGGGAACATGGCTCACCCGGGCAGCTGCGATACAAAGCGGAGCTGTGCACGTCAACGAGCCGCCCCGGAAACCTGGCTTACCCGGGCGGCTACGATGGAAAATAGTTTCGGAGGGGATTAAGGGTGTTAAAGAGAAACCGGCTTTTTATTCCGGCCCTTACTCTACTGTTGGCCAGCCTGGCAGCCTGGGGCTACCAGCTCAATAACGGCCTGGTGGTCACCCATATGCGCAACCCCTTTAGCTGGGGGCTGTATATCGCTACTTTCGCCTTCTTTGTCGGCATCGCCGCCGGGGGGCTGATTGTTTCCTCGTCGGTTTACCTTTTCAACCTGGAGCAGCTCAAGCCCTTCACCCGCATCGCTTCTTTGTCCGCCTTCGCCAGCATTCTGGCCGCGGCGGCCATTATCCTGCCCGATCTGGGCCGGGTGGACAGGATTTATAACCTGCTGCTGCACCCCAATTTCCGCTCGCCCCTGGTCTGGGACGTCATCGTCGTCAGCGCCTATATCATCCTAACCTTTGGCAGCGTCTATTTCCAGCTCCTGCCCGACTGGCGGCGGGAAGACCGTGGTTTCTTTAACGGCTGGACGAGGAAGCTTGCTGACGAAGAAGTAGCCTGTCTGGCCGCCCGCTGGTCGCGGCGGGTGGCCCTGGTGGGGCTGCCGGTGGCCATTCTCATTCACACCATTACCGCCTTGATTTTTGCCACCCAGGCTTCGCGGGAATGGTGGCATACGGCCATCCTGCCGCCGGATTTCATCGCCGTGGCCGTAGCCTCGGGTACGGCCCTGGTCCTGGTGGTCAGCCTGGTGGTAGCCGGGCGGGAAAGGTTTGACCGGCATGCCGGCGCCTATCAGACCCTGGCCTGGATTGCAGCCGGGGCTTTGGCCGTTCACTTTTTCTTCGTTGCCATGGATCTCCTCCTCTCCTGGTGGTGGGGTAGCCATGCCTCCCTGGGTACCCTGACGCTGCTCTTTAAGCGCTACGGCCCCCTTTATCTGGCGGAAATCGTCCTTCCGGCCCTCGTCATGGTTTATTTCTTCACCGGCCGGGGAGTGCGCGCGCCTGGAAACCTGTTGCTGGGGTGCACCCTGCTCTTTATCGGTGTCTTCGTCCACCGGTTGATGCTGATGTTCCCGGCCTTCAACCAGTTTCCTTTGAGCCTGGACCTGCCCGGTATGGGGGTGGAAGGGTGGCCTTACCCCGTAGCTGTCGGGGTCTTCCGGGCCGGTGCCCCGGTCTTTGCCAGCTCCTGGCCCTATGTACCAAGCATCGCCGAGACGCTCGTAGACCTATTGCCCTTCGGCCTGGTATTGTTAATTATTGCTTTGATGGTGAGTACCTATAATTTCCTGCCGCCGCAACGGTCCCTACCAGATAAGGAGTAACATTGGTGTTTGCTAACAAGGCGTTGGTGTTTCCCCAGAAGCAACAAGGTCATAGATATTAATGGTGTTAAGCCGGGATGATGGCCCGGCTTAACGCCTTTGCGTTTAAGATTAAAGCGTATTGGCGACCCTTATAATAACCCGTATTTCTTCCTAATTACCCCGGCCACTTCTTTGAGCAGCCGGAAGGATTTTTCGACGGAAGCGGTGCCGTCGGCATTTACCAGGCAACAGCGGGCCGGCGCCAGCCAGGCCTGGGAGATAATAGTTTCTTTGCTGATCCCCTGCCCTTGCAAATAATCCCAGAGGTTTTCCAACTGGGCTACCAGCCTGGCAACCGTTACCTTTTCTACCTCTTCGGTCAGGGTGGGGGTGATGCCCCAGGAGATAATGCCGCCCCTTTGCAGGAACTCTTTCACTTCGCCGGTGTAACGGGTAAAAATGTGTCCCCACTGCAGGGCATCGAGGGAGATAATGTCGAGTTCCAGGCCCAGCAAAAAGGACCAGTCGGGATTGCCGCAGAGATGTACCCCTTTAGGGCCGGGGAGGGTGGCCAGGAATTGGCGGTAATCCTCCCTTGCTCTTTCCGAACTGTAGCCGGTAACGGCCATAAAGACCAGTTCCAGGCCCGGTTCATCTACCCAGACAAAAGCCTGGGAGTTCCTGGCTGCCAGGTCCTGGTACTGGGCCTGGATTTTCTTGGCTATGAAATCATAGAGGACCCCCCTGACTTCGTCGTTATAGATGATGGGCGCTTGTTTTTCATCAATAATTTTGAGACCATAACTGATGGGGCCGATGGATTGGCCGCGAATGGCGGGATAAGCGGCTAAATCTGCCGCCAAAAACCGCTGGTAAACCCTGGCGTACCGGGGTGAGAGGCGAAAGTAGCCCGGATCTTCCCAGTTATCGATATAAGCAGGAAGTTCTTCGTAAAAGTCGTGGATATTGAAGCGGATAACCTTGGCGTTAAAATCCAGTTTAATGCCGGGCAGGTGTTCTGATACCTGGGCGTACATATCCTCATAAAAGCTCAGCCGGGGTAGTTGCGGCCAGAAGGGGATATCCAGTGACAGGGCCAGTTTTAAGGCTGTCTCCGGATCAGGGTGGGGAAGAATACCCATGGCTGTTGTTAAACAGTTACCGGGTAGTTTCATGAGGCGGCTCTCCTTTATCATGTTTATTTGTTGCTCTTTTAGCTTATATAAGAATTTTAACCTTTTTTGCTGGCTGTATTTGTGAGCGGATTCCTTTTCCAGTGTGATCCTTATCACACGCGGCTTATTGCGGGTTGGTTTGTAATGGAATACTCGTCCGGGGAATTAACCGGAGCCTTGACCGGGCGCCTCCGCGCCGGGAGGAAGGGCTTTATCCTGCTGGCGAAAAGTATATAGAGGTTTGAGCGAATCAGGCTCTTGACAGGGCCGGCATATCTACCGGGCTATCATGTTTATGGTCGGCCGGTAGCCAGGTTAATGGCGCCCAGGTGAGTTCCGTGCTATGGCCGGACAAAATTAGTTACTACTAAAGGGGGATGAAGTGATACACTTTAAGGTCCAGCTCTTCCTCATAGCGGCGGCGAAATTCTTCCCACCGGGCCGGGTCATGGGCAAACCTTTGCCGCAGCCCGGAACTGGGGGCGATATCTTTTAACCACAGGTCCACAGCCGCCTTTTCTTTACTGATTCCCCGCGGCCAGAGGCGATCAACGAGGACCCTTAGCCCATCATCGGCAACTGCTTTTTCGTAAATACGCTTCAGCTTAAACATCCCGATACTGGTTTTATTTGGCCATTTTTTTCGGGTTGGGGATCTTTATGACCAGGACGCTGAAATCGGTGCCGGCATTAGCCTCCAGGGCGTGGGGGATGCGGGCTGGGCTGACCACTATATCTCCGGCGGTGACCCGGGCCGTTTCCGGGCCAATGGTAATGGAATCCTCACCCTCAATAACATGGAAGAGAACGTCTACCGGGGTAAGGTGGGATGGCACCTCGTCACCCGGGGCCAGGGTCAGATTCATAATATTGATGGAGGGTAAATCTAACACGGCTCGGGCCTTTACACCCCTGGGGGAAACCTGTTGTGGCTGCTCAGCAATGCGGATAATATCCATTTATTTGTACCTCCCCGGCGGCCTTCTGGCCGTCATTATGTTTGTCAACTATAATTGTAAGCTGTCCCGTAAAGAAAGCAGTGATGTTACGCACATAATAGGAAAAACTTCATGGCGTATTCCAGGACGTTACATTTTAGAGTATAAAGACGGCTACGAGGTGTGGGGGCTCTGCGCCGTCAGGGGACCATTGTTTTAGTTGACGATAAAAGGCTTACTTACGGACATAGGCCCTCTTTTTTGTGCGCTAAAGAACTTTTAGCCCTGGCAGGTATTAATAAGAAAAGGGCGAAATAATGATATTACGTTCGCCATGAAAAGCTGTCTTTTCTGAAGCCATACAGGAGGGTTTTGTTTTGCGTGTTCTCATTGTTGATGATGCCCTGTTTATGCGTAAAGTGCTGCGGAACATCCTGGAAGATCAGGGACATGAGGTCGTCGGCGAGGCCGGCAGCAGCAAGGAGGCAGTGGCGCAGTACCCCCTGCTCAAACCAGATGTCGTCACCCTGGATTTTACTCTACCCGACCTGGACGGGTTGAAAACCCTGCGGCTGCTGCGGGGCTATGACCCCGGGGTGAAGGCCATCATGATCACCGCCATGAGCCAGGGGTGGATGGTCCAGGAAGCCCGGTCCCTCGGGGCGGTGGATTTTATCGTCAAGCCTTTCGACCCGGAACGAGTACGCCTGGCCCTGGAAAGGGTCCGGGGTAATATTTAGAAATAAACCTGGCTTTTACAGTATATGGAATTAATGTTAGAATGGTTTCATAGAAAGGGGGCACAAGGGATGTCCGTTAGTAAAGAGTTACTTGAGACCTTAATTCGTTTAGAGCCAGCCAAAGAACCTAATGAAAGTTTGCGGAAATTGCTCCGGCAAAAAGTACTGAGTGATATCCGTAAATATGAAGTAATGAGCACCACTTTCCAAAAAAAATATAGTACCGATTTTAATACCTTTCGACAATCATTACCACAGGGCGATTGGGAAGTTGAGCAGGATTATTTTGACTGGGAACTGGCTGAAACCAGGTTGGGGGAACTACGTAGTGAACTAGCCAGGCTGAGTAAAAATGGGTTGGCTTCAATGTTAGAATAGCCACCCCCACCATACCATATGGTGGGGGTGTTTTTTATGGAAGCTATTATTCGGCAGGAAGCCGACTGGATCCTTACCCAGCAACTGGCCAGCGGGGCGGTGGTCACCGCCTATCCGGGCCAGCCCAAAATTGTCCCCTATTTCGCCCACCTGGCCCTCTACGGCCTGGCGGCCTGGGGTTATAGCCCGGAGCGGGTGCGGGCCTATCTGGACTGGTACCTGGCCCACCTGGAAAAGCCGGATCGCTACGGTGTCACTGGAACCGTCTACGATTATCATCTGGATAGGGAAGGGATGGAGAGCCCCACCTTTAGCTACGATTCTTCCGATTCTTATGCCGCCACCTTCCTCACCCTGGTGCGGCGCTATTATGAAAGCAGCGGTGACGGGGGTTGGCTGGCGCACCACTGGCCGGAGCTGGACCAGGTAGCCGGGGCCATGCTGGCTACCCTGCAGCGTGACAACCTCACCCTGGCCCGGCCTGACTGGAAGGTTAAATACCTGATGGACAACTGCGAGGTCTACCGGGGCTTAAAAGATTACGCCTGGCTGCGGGCGCAGGCCAAGGGGTACACTGGGGAGGCAGACAGGTACGATGTCCTGGCCGGGAGGGTCAAAAGCGCCATGGAGGCCAAGATGCGGGTCGACGGCGGTTACTGTCCGGCTATTTACCGGGCCGGCCTGCGCCGGCGGCCCAACTGGAAGAAATGGTATCCCGACGCCCTGGCCCAGCTATTTCCTCTAATCACCGGCGTTTTGTCCCTGGAGGAAAGGACGGCCAGGCGGATCTACGGTAATTTCCTGCGTAATTACCCGCACTGGTACGAGCAAACGACACCGGCAAATTTCCTCACCACCCTGGTGGTCTACGCTGCCATCCTGATGGAGGATCGCTGGCGGGTACGCCAGTATGTGACCGGCCTGCGGGAGAATATTATCGCCCGCGGCCACCCCTGGCCCTATCACGCCGCCGAGGCCGGCATTCTACTGATGGCCCTCAGGCACTACCTCCAGGAAGGGTAAATGTAAACCCTGGCAGGGTTTTAAAGGAGGATGGAGAAATAATAACTCTAACTAAAAAATACGGAGGCGATACTATGCCCCTACCAGCCTTTATTGAAGCCCTCTCCGGGCGGGACCCTGAATTTTACCGGGCCGTCAAAGCTGTGGCGGAAACGGCCATGGCCCCCGGCGCCCTGGACGCCAAAACCAAAACCCTGATTACGCTGGCCCTGGACGCCGCCCATGGCGCCAGCGAGGGCGTAGCCGTCCTGGCCAAACAGGCCCGAGAGCTGGGCGCCAGTGAAGAGGAGATCGGGGAAGCCCTACGCCTGGCCTACTTTGTCGCTGGCAACGGTGTCCTGGCCGCCGGCGGCGCCGCCTACCGGTAAAAGGGATTTTTTATGGCTATGGATCGTGACCTTAATAATATATTATTATAAGCCGCAAAGTGTATAATAGTGGCAGGGGTGATTATTAACGTGGCCGTTGAGGACAAGAGCAGCCCGACAAGCTACCGAGCCATTCGTCACTACCCGGGAGATAAGGAACAGGGCTTATTAGGACGCTGCCGTGATTTTATTCACGAAGTTGTCCCCGGTGCGACAGTAATACTCTATGGCTCCAGGGCTCGTGGTGATGCCGAACCAGATTCGGACTATGATGTACTAATCCTTACGAAAGGACCTGTTAATTGGCACCTGGAAGATGCGATCCGCGAGAAACTTTACCCGCTGGAATTAGAGACAGGAGCGGCTTTATCTATAGCGGTTTTTAGCGAACAGGAGTGGAATTCCCCGCTATACCAGGCCATGCCTTTCAACCAGAATGTAAGACGTGAGGGGATAGTTCTATGAATGAAGAAATTAAGCAGTTAATCCTGTACAGGATGGAACGCGCTAAAGAAGCTATAGCTGAGGCGGAATTGCTTTTTTCAGAAGGCCATATACGTACTTCCGTTAACCGGTTATATTATGCCTGTTTCTACGCCGTTTCGGCCATTCTCCTTGCTAAGGGTTACTCGTCAGCCAAACATTCAGGTATCCGTTCGTTTTTCCACCAGAAGATCGTTAAAGCTGGTTTGGTTGATCCTTCGGCTGGAACATTATATAACAGGCTGTTCGATGCCCGGCAGAAAGCGGATTATGCCGACCTGGTTAAATTTGAAGCCGATATTGTTGCTCCCTGGTTTGAGGAAGTAAAATCTCTTGTCGATCAGATTGAAACTCTTGTGGTTAAAGAGATCCGCAGTCCTGGCTGATCTATCCAACTATAGAAAGTCAAATGAATTGCAGCAAAGCACCCGGCAGGGAAACCCGCCGGGCGTTTTATTTCGCCACCGGGTTCTGGCTCCGGCCAGGATCTGGCGGCTATATGCAGGATTATCTTGGCGCCAGGAACGCAAGGCTTCCGGGGGTCCTTCTATCTTCCATACCGCGAGAGGGAAAAAGGTAGATTCCCTTACCGAAACCAGCAAGCTCAAGGGCTCTAATCACCTCCGAACCATGATAGTTGATTAACGCCCATTCCGGACCCTGTTTAACCACCAGGAGATAATCAAACATCTCCAAGAGTGCCCGTATCGTAGGGTTAGTACTTTTCCGCCTCTCCCGGGAAAGATTAACGGCGCGGGTCAAGGCCACCGCGCAACCGGCCCGGCAGGTCGATAATCTCACCGCCGGTGAGATCGGGCCACAGGGTAACGTCGCCAGGCACGTAGGCCAGGCGGCGGTGCAATTTGATGGCGTCCCGCCAGGGGTCGCCGCCTAGCAGGCGAGCTTGGCCGGCGTCGGCCCGGAGCAGGCCGAGCAGGATGCGGATGGTCGTGGTTTTACCGGCACCGTTCGGCCCCAGGAAGCCATGCACCTCTCCCCTTGCTTCCTCCCCTTCCTTGCGTTATACTCTATACGGCAAAAACTGCACAACACGAAGGAACGGAAGTAATTTATGGAGCAGCACAAGCTACGCAACCTGGCGATTATCGCCCACGTTGACCACGGCAAGACGACCCTGGTCGACGGTATGCTTAAACAGAGCGGCATTTTCCACGAGAAGCAGGTGGTCCAGGAGCGCATCCTGGACCGCAACGATCTGGAGCGGGAACGCGGTATCACCATCATGGCCAAAAACACCGCCGTCTTTTACCGGGGTTATAAGTTGAACATCGTCGATACCCCCGGCCACGCCGATTTCGGCGGCGAGGTGGAACGCATCGTCCAGATGGTAGACGGCGCCTTGCTGCTGGTGGATGCCTTCGAGGGCCCCATGCCCCAGACCCGCTTTGTCCTCAAAAAGGCCCTGGCCGTCGGCCTGAAACCAATTGTCGTCATCAATAAAATGGACCGCCCCAATGCCCGGCCCGGGGCGGTGGTGGACGAGGTCCTGGACCTCTTTATCGACCTGGGGGCCGCCGAGGAGCAGCTGGACTTCCCGGTGGTCTACACCGTCGCCCGCCAGGGAACGGCCAGCCTGGACCCGGACCGGGCCGGGGAGGACCTACAGCCCCTCTTTGACACCATTATCCGCCATATCCCGGCCCCCGGCGGCGACCCGGCGGCCACCCTCCAGGTGGGGGTCAACCTCATCGATTACGACAACTACATCGGCCGCCAGGCCATCGGCCGGGTGTATAACGGTACCATCCGCGCCAAACAGGAGGTGGCCATCGTCCGCGCCGACGGCAGCCTGGCCCGGGGCCATGTAGCCACCCTCCACGTCTTTGAAGGCCTCAACAAGGTGCCGGTGGAAGAGGCCGCCGCCGGTGAGATCGTGGTTATCAGCGGTCTGGAGAATATTAACGTCGCCAACACCATTACCTCCCCGGACGACCCCCGGCCCCTGGACTTCGTCCATATCGATGAGCCGACGGTGACCATGACCTTTCTGGTGAATAAAAGCCCCTTCGCCGGCCGGGAAGGGGAGTACGTCACCTCCCGCAAATTGCGGGAGCGTCTCTTCCGGGAAGCGGAATCCGACGTCAGCCTGCGGCTGGCGGAAACAGAATCCCCCGATGCCCTGACTGTTTCCGGCCGGGGTGAGCTGCACCTCTCGATCTTAATAGAAACCCTGCGCCGCGAGGGTTACGAGTTCGAAGTCTCCCGGCCCCAGGCGATTATTAAGGAAATCAAGGGCGTCAAATGCGAGCCCGTCGAGGAACTGGTCATCGAGGTTCCCGAAACCTATATGGGGATCGTTATCGAGCGCCTGGGCCCCCGCAAGAGCGAGATGGTCAACCTGGAGAATAAGGGCGACGGCCAGGTGCGCCTGACCTTTCATATTCCCACCCGCGGCCTCTTCGGCTTCCGTTCCGAGTTTCTTACCGACACCAAAGGCCTGGGCATTATGTACCACGCTTTTCATCACTACGCCCCCTACGCCGGGGAGATTGCCGCCCGCAGCCGGGGGTCCCTGGTGGCCTTTGAGGCCGGGGAAACCACCAGTTACGGCCTAGAGAACGCCCAGGAGCGGGGCGAGCTCTTTGTCGGCCCGGGGGTGCCCGTCTACCGGGGCATGATCGTCGGCGAGCACTCCCGGCCTGGCGATTTGATGATCAACGTCTGTAAGAAAAAGCAGCTGACCAACGTTCGCAGCTCCACCGCCGATATTGCCATCAAGCTGGTGCCGCCCCGGGAGATGAGCCTGGAGCAGTGCCTGGAGTTTATTGCTGATGATGAGCTCCTGGAAGTGACGCCGAAAAGTTTGCGGATGCGCAAGCGGGGATAAGAAGGCCGGGTCCACAGGTGTATTGTATACATGCCGCGATTCTGTTGACCTTCCCGCGGGGCTTATGGTATATTGCAAAAGATCATAAAGAGAGGGAAGGGAGAACCCGTGGGTGATACTTTTGGTTTGGCAAAGTTGGGTCTAATAAATACCGGCAGCATCTACCGCAACTTGCCGGTGGCCCGCCTGGTGGAAATGGCCCTGGCCCGGGGAGAGGGCGTCCTGGCCCCCAACGGGGCCCTGAGTGTTAAGACCGGCAAGTATACCGGCCGTTCCCCGGGGGACAGGTTTATGGTGGATACTCCTTCCGTGCACGATACCATCAGCTGGGGAGCAGTTAACCAGCCTATTGATGAGGCTAAATTTGAAGCCCTTTATCACCGCCTGGCGGCCTACCTCCAGGGCCGGGATTTGTTTATCTTTGATGGTTTTGTCGGCGCTGATCCCTCCTACCGGATGTCTGTGCGCATCGTCAACCAGTACGCCTGGCAGAACCTCTTTGTCCACCAGCTCTTTGTGCGGCCGGCGGCGGCTGAATTGAAAGAACACCAACCGCAGTTTACCGTCATCTGCGCCCCTGGTTTCCAGGCTATACCTGAGATCGATGGCACCCATTCAGAGGCCTTTGTCCTCCTGCACTTTGACCGGCGGCTGATTATCATCGGCGGGACTTCCTACGCCGGGGAAATAAAGAAGTCCATTTTTACGGTGATGAACTACCTGCTGCCGGAACGGGGCGTCTGCCCCATGCACTGCTCGGCCAATATGGGCCCGGAAGGGGATACGGCCCTCTTCTTCGGCCTCTCCGGCACCGGCAAGACCACCCTGTCGGCCGACCCGGAGAGGCGCCTCATCGGTGATGATGAACACGGCTGGTCGGATAAGGGTATTTTTAACTTTGAAGGCGGCTGTTACGCCAAATGCATTAAGCTCTCGGCCGAACACGAGCCCCAGATCTGGAACGCCATCAGCTTTGGCAGCGTCCTGGAAAATGTAGCCGTCGACCCCGACTGCCGGAGCATCGATTACGACTGCGATGCTTTGACCGAGAATACCCGGGCTGCCTACCCGGTGGACTATATTCCCAATGCCGTCATTCCAGGCGTGGGCGGCCACCCGCGGGCGGTGGTTTTCCTGACGGCCGATGCCTTCGGCGTCATGCCGCCGATTGCCAAATTGACCCGGGAGCAGGCTCTCTACCACTTCCTTTCCGGCTATACCAGCAAACTGGCGGGGACGGAGCGGGGGATTACCGACCCCCAGGCGACCTTTTCCACCTGTTTCGGTGCGCCCTTCTTGCCCCGGTCACCACTGGTCTACGCCAACCTTCTGGGGGAAAGGATAGCCCAACACGGCGCCAGCGTCTACCTGGTCAACACCGGCTGGACCGGGGGACCCTATGGTGTCGGCCGGCGGATGAGCCTGCCCTACACCCGGGCCATGGTCCGGGCGGCCGTCAAGGGTGAACTGGAAGGGGTCGAGTTCGTTCCGGACCCGATTTTTGGCGTCCTGGTACCGGCTTCATGTCCGGGGGTGCCGGCCGGGGTCCTGAACCCGCGCCGGACCTGGACAGATGCAGAGAAGTACGACGCCATGGCCCGCAAGCTGGCAGGCCGTTTTAACGAGAACTTCGCCAAATTCAAGGATGTACCGGAGGCCATCCGGGCCGCCGGTCCGGTAGCCAGCTAGGCAGATAAAAAGGTTTTTAGTAAGCAGAAAAGCCGGCGTATATGCCGGCTTTTTTTCCGATTTTATCCATCTGCTGGTGCCGCGCTGGCGGCATGGACATCTGCCCTGGCTTACTTATCGTCGCCAATGACCTGCTTCACCACTTCGACGCCCTTCAGGGTATCCGATACTGGGCAGCGCTCCTCGATCATCTCCAGGAGACGTTTAATATTGCGTTCCGGTGACGGGGAGTCGATATGGATGCGGTAGCGGATCTGCTGGTAACCCTTGCGGACGTCGCGGTTTTTGCCTAAGAAACCGTCGGGGTCCAGGTCGCCTTCCAGCTCGACCCGGAAATCCTTGAGTTCCACGTGACAGGCCGGGGCGAAGGCGGCGGCGCAGATGGACATGCAGCCCCCCAGGGAGCAGAGGAGGAGTTCTACCGGGTTCATGGCCTTATCGCTGCCGCCCAAATCCGGGGGCTCGTCAACGGCTACCTGGAAACCCCGGGCCTGGCCCCTGCAGTACAGGCCTTCGCCACTCCACTTGACGGTGGCGGTAAAAGTAGTTTTAGCCATACTGGTCATCCCTTTCACAAATAATGCAGTTTGACATTGTCCATGATAGCACGATAATATAGTTATGTGAAGTAAAAAAAGTAGCCGCGGGAAAAAGGATTCTGGAGAATTTCCCAGGGCTAGAGGAGAAAAACGCTATCGGTGGCTATTTTTGGTCTTTGTGAGCTGAATTGGAAAAGGTGACGACCATGTTGACCTCGCCGGCGGAGCTGGCTTTGGCGAACAGGGAGCGGATGCCGGACCAGACCTGCTCTTCTGAGCCGTGGATTTCGGTGCTGATGGGTCCGACCTGGTAGTTAACCCCTTGCTGGGCCAGGGATTGCAGGGATTCGTTGATGATCTCACTGGCCCGGGCGGTTTTTTGGGGATAGAGACTTACCTCGGCACTGAGCACAGGGATTCCTCCTTTGCAAATAGGGCCCGTTAAATATTTTTTGTACCGGGAGTGGAAGTTATGCAAAGGGACAGGGTAGAAGCAATTTTGCAGGGTTTGCGAACCGCTTATCCCGGGGCGAGTTCCCGCCTGCATTATCGCAACCCCTTCGAGCTCCTGGTGGCGGCCATCCTTTCGGCCCAGACCACCGACGATCAGGTGAACCGGGTAACCCCGGCCCTCTTCCAGCGCTATCCCGACCCGGCGGCCTTAGCGGCTGCCGAACCTGCTGTTGTGGCGACTTGTATCAAGAGTCTAGGCCTCTACCGGATGAAAGCCGCTCATTTGGTCGATGCCGCCCGGACCATAGTTAGTGACTATGGCGGCCGGGTTCCTGATAACCCGGATGACCTTTTACGCCTGTCCGGCGTGGGGCGAAAGGTGGCTAATGTGGTCTTGAGCAACGCCTTCGGCCGGGACGTTATTGCCGTGGATACCCATGTCTTCCGGGTGGCCAATCGCCTGGGCCTGGCCCGGGCTGATGATGTGGGGGAGACGGAAAGGCAGCTTATGGCCGCCCTGCCGCCGGGCAGCCGGGGGGAAGCTCACCATCTGCTGATCTACCACGGTCGGGAGGTCTGCCGGGCGCGTCACCCCCGCTGCGGGGATTGTATCCTGCGTGGCTACTGCCGGGAAGCAAGTGATGAAGCCGGTGATTAGTGATCAGGATCACAATAGTTTTAAAAAAGCCTCACAACTATCTTCCAATCCGGGGGATAAAATAAAGATGCAGCGTTAACAGATCAAGAAAACATGAGCTGGAAGGTGGTTGTTATGAAACGTAAGATTGTTCGTATTGACGACGAGAAGTGCACTGGCTGTGGCCTGTGCGTCAGCCCCTGCGCTGAAGGGGCAATAGAGCTGGTAAATGGTAAGGCCCGGGTCCTGCGGGAAGAACTCTGCGACGGCGCCGGGGTTTGCTTGAACGTCTGCCCCACCGGCGCCCTGACAATTGAGGAACGGGAAGCGCCGGCCTTCGATCCCGTGGCTGCCGAGGCTAACCTGGCCGCCAAAAGGAGTCAGGGTGAAGCCCCCCGCTGCGCCCGCTGCGGGGCCGGGGAAGGAGAGGCCGTGCTCCTCTTTGCCCGCCACTG